>JALHTX010000135.1 GCA_022866015.1 Thermoplasmatota archaeon | reverse complement strand
CCTTTTGCTGATTTCCAGGAAGAGTCGGAACTCTTCCTCTTCTGCTTTCTCATATACTTTCCAATTAGTTTTTCGCATACCCATCCCTTTTGTATGGGGTATGCAATTCTTACATATTAATTATGAACCAAGGCCCTTTTTTGGTAAACACACACTTTATTGATGATACTAAAAAATGTGTTTTATATCTTTATATGCCCTAAAAGTGTTACTGAAATTATAGCGCCGTCTACCGGATTTGAACCGGTGACCGCTCGGTTAACAGCCGAGTGCTCCACCAGCTGAGCTAAGACGGCAAGATAGTACGACTTGAATACAACAATCATTTAAAATAATATCCATTCAAAAACCTAATCTTTCAGAGCGTTTAAGTTCTTTCATTTGAGCTTCGACAAAACGATATACAGTTGCATGTTTACTACCAGTCAATAGCATATCTATACTTTTTTTTAAAATATTCATTCTCATTATATCAGAAATAATCGAAACAGTATGACCATGAACACTAACCTTTGAATTTGTAAGATCTTCAAGAACTTTTTTAGTCTTCCCTTCACTACCAATTATACGACTTTTAAGCCTTCTTATATGAGTATCACTTTTACCTGCATAGTCTCTTAGATCAAATACAAAAAAATCTGCTTCATCACTAAATAGTAAAAATGCTTTTTCTGGAGAAAAACCTCTACTTATGGCATTAATAATATTTTCAACTTTTAAAATCATTAGTGGGTCAGCGGAATTATTTTCATCAAAAGTTACTTCACCATTTTTACTGTCGATATTGATTTTAATTCCTGATTTTTCTTCTAAATCTTTTTTAGTTTCACCATTACTTCCTATTAAAACACCGATACGTTCCATAGGTATTTTAAGATATTTCATATTAATCATCACCGTAGTTTATGATATATCTAGAAAAGATATATCTTTATATATATTATATTTTTTTGCTTTTTTCGATTTTTTTTGTAGTTCATTACAATTTTTAAAACTCAAATTTTTTTAGTAAATATAAACTTCTAATATATATAAATTATTTAAATGCATAAAAAAATAGAAAAAAAGGATTAGTTTTGTTTTTCGGTCTACAATTTTAAAACAGTATTTACAAAATCATCTATATTTTGTTCTCCATCTATAATTTGCTCTTTTTTAAATTGTAATGCTAGGTAACTATCAAATGTTTTCATTCCTGCATTTTTTAGATCATTTTTAATAATTTCTTTGAACTGTTCTCTTTCATTAATACGACTCATACCAGTACTAAAAACAGCCACCTTTTTCCCCTTAATATTTTCTGCTTTATTGATAAAACTTTTAACAAAAGGTGAAGGTCTTTTTGACCATGTTGGGGAACCAACTATTATAATATCATATTTCTGCATATCAAAATGATTATTTTTTATTGGTAATTCCTGTTGAAATGTTGATGCCTTACCACCTGTAAAATAACCAGGTCGTTTTACATGTTCAATTTCTATAAGGTCTACCTCAGCGTTTTTTTCTTTAAATTTTTCTTCTAATGTTTTTGCCACTTGTCTTGTGTTACCTGTTCTTGAATAATAAACTAATCCAATTTTCATAAATCCATCAGCTCGTGCAGGTGAAATATACATCATTTATAACTTTTTTTCTTTATATTGATATCATTTTCAAATAATCATAAAAAATAAAGAATTATACAAATAAAGACAAGATAATTTTTTATTTGCCTAACTTTTATTGAAATATGGCTCCAGAAAGACGTTTTTCATGATAATTCCCAATTGTTTTGATTAGCATTATCTCTAGGACTAGTTGAGCATCCATACAGTATAAGTATAATCATAATTCGTTATTTACCGTAAGAAAATTGGGATAATTATATAAAATAGTTTTTAATTTATTATTTGAATCTAATGAATGATGATTTAGATGACATAGATTTGAATGGGAAAAAAACACGTCTAAATGAAATAAAACCTGAATGTAAAAAACCAATAATCTGGAAAAGTCCAGGTTTACAATTTTTAGAAATCATTAAATCCTATATGCCTAAATAATCACTTGTTTTTTCAATGAAACGATAACGAACAAGCTGCAGTATAGTAAAATTTATAAATTAAACATAATTCACGCCTGCTAATTGGGGATTTGATTGGTATATTGGTTTGATTTAATTCCTATCTAATTATTTTCATACCCCCCCATACTAATCAATCAACCCATAATATTTATATTTTTTAGAAAGAGAAGTTTTTAAAACAAACAATTGTTACGAAATAATACTTTTAGGGAGGAAAAAATATGAAAAAAATGATTAATTTACTAATTATCTTGATAATAGTTAGTTTAATATTTAGTGGATGTACAGACGTTAATGTCCCAGAAATAACAGATGAATTAACAAAAAAAATGACTATTGTTACATTTACTGTCACCCCTTCTATTATTGAAGCAGGAAGTACTGCAAATTTAAGTTGGGTTGTTACAGGTTCAGATACAACTGTTAATATCGATAATGGTATTGGAAGTGTAAGCTTAACAGGATATAGAATAATATCCCCAACTCAAACAATAACCTATAAATTAACAGCAACAAATAGTACTTCAACAGAAAATGCAACAACACAAATTATTGTAACTATAAATACAAATGAAGAGAACAATAATACAAAAGAAGAAAACAATAATCAAACGGTTTTAACAGTTCAGGAAGTTTATAAAAATAAAGATAGCTATATTGATAAAAATATAACTGTCGAAGGATACTTTTACATATCAATTAATGGTCCATGCCTTATATCTTCTCCTACTACTATTGCTTCAGCTTCAGCTACTGATATAAAAATTAATTTAGATGAGACTTCTTTAAACTCGGCTAAACAAGAAGCAAAGAATATAACAATTAGCTCTAATCTAAAATACCGCGTTGTAGGTATTTTACAAAAAGTTCAATCTTCACTGGGAACTAATTATTATATGATAGTAGAAAGCATAAAAGCAGTATTAATTAATATGAAAAAACAACTTGTGATAATTGGAATAATCATTATACTTCTTACGGTTGGATTAAGTGGATGTAACCAACAAAGCACAAATAATAAATCTAAAGTAGATTTAGAAAAAATAAAAACCAAATTAATAGGAGGTTGGCATAGATACACGGGTATTACGATAGATTATATTTATTTTTTTGAAAATAATACTATTCTTTTCGCTGATGAGTATGATACAGAAGAAAGCCATCCTTATACTATTTGGCATATATATGGAGGACTTTATAATATAATAGATGAAAACACGATTAACATATCAACTGATATATCTACTCAACCAGAACACAGTCCATATTATATGACTAGTCAACATGAATTTAAACTTTATAATAAAAATATATACAGCACAGATATGAGAAAATATTATAATACCGATGTTTTGGAACTTTGGCATTGGGATGGCGATGATAGTGTTGAATATCATTTAGAATATACAGATTTCCAAGTTTTTTGGGATAATGTGATAGATGACCATTATTTTAGATTTAACCTACCAACGTAAAATTTACGGTAAAAAACTTCCAGAAACGAAATTGTAGTTTTGAGGGAGAAAAAATGAAAAAACAACTAATGATAGTTGGAATAATTGTTATACTTCTAACAGTTGGATTTAGTGGATGTACTGAAACTAGCGAAACTAATACAAATAATAAAAATAAAGAAAGGATTTTAGGAACATGGCTAGCATATGCAATATCAGGAACAAACGAGAGTGAAGCAGGAACATATACTTTCTTTTCTAACGGAACTTTCCTCATAAGTTCTAATAGAAAGATATGGGGAACATATGAGATTACAGATGAAAAATTTACAATAAGTGCAGAAGGTGATACAGTTAATTATGATTATACTTTTTCTGATGATGGTAATAAAGTTAAATTAAAAGAAGAAAGCTGGACTATAATACTTACAAGACAATAGATTAATGAAATTGTAGTTTTGAGGGAGAACTTCAAACGCAGATCAAAGGTTTATCTTCTATAAAAAGTATTTTTTCTTCTTTATCTTTTATTTTTTTCTTTTTCAAGCTGTTCAACCTTCTTAATCAATACCTCAAGCATACTCTGAAGTTTATTAGGATTATTAATAGTCTCCAAAACCTCCTTCCTCTCCTTTACCAATCAATTAACCCATATTTTTTTCATTAAAAATCAATCTCAATTTCTCTGTATTGTGTCTTGGTGGATTTGATTTTGGTGGACTTACTAATCTTAATATTAGCATATGCTATAATGATACCTATGATGGTTAGTATAACGTAGATGGCTAATAAAATAGGTCCAAATACATTACGGATGTCTATACCAAAAAACAAAGTAACTATATTAATCATATTTATAGTAAAAGCCAAGATTAATATGCATCCTAGTACTGTTTTCAAATTGTCAGTCTTTCGTATTTTTTTCATTTCTTTCAAAACCTTTAATGAAAACATTTAATTAAATATATATAAATCATAATATATAAATCTATTTTTAGATTGGTTTCCTAAAAAAGAGAAGTTTTTAAACAAAAAGTTGTTACGAAATAATGGTTTTGAAGGGGAATTTATCCAATGCATATCAGATTTAAAAGAAGAAAAAAGAAAAACATAATTGATAATAAAGAAGAGGAACTGATAAAGCGACTAGATGAACATATAAGGTGGATAAAAGAGAAACAAATAAAATCGGAAGAAGAAGGAAGAAGAAAATAAACTTTGATGGAGAAAAAATATGGTTGAAGACGAAAATGATTTAGACATGATTTACCGTGATAACTACAGGAGGTTGTTCTTACTTGGTGTAATGGATATAAAATCCTCCAAGAAAATAATAGTTCCTGGCCACATGGACTTAAATATAGATGTTCTGGAAGATGACGACAAAACACGAGTTATTGCTATGGCACATAACATCATAGTGGATTGTGATCTTATAGCCGATCCTGAAATGACAATAAAGTTATTCAAAAATACAGCTGAGGCAAAAGTCTTAACATATAAGATTTATAGTTTGGGTGTTTATGAAAAAGTTTACGAATCTGAAAATGTAGTTGATTATCATAATAGTTATTTTCTTAATCGTTACCTTAATAATTGGCTTATCACCCTGAATGAACGTGGTTACTACTTGGGTATAATTTCAAAATACGTTTAAAGCCCTTTTTAGACACATAGAACGTTTAACTATGTAAACTAATAAAACAATTAGTTTTGAAGGAAAAAAAATATTTTAAGACAAATTGCTGTTTGTCACCCTTCCACGACATAAACAGTAGTTCCGCATGTTAAATGTTTAAGTGTGTGAAATGTGATTTTGAATTGGAATCAACAAAAACACATAACATACACTTGGGATGGGAAT
>JALHTX010000134.1 GCA_022866015.1 Thermoplasmatota archaeon | reverse complement strand
TAATGAATTTTTATGTAGGCTCAATATATTCAATAGATGAAGAAAGGCTGAATCCTATTATGAAACCACCATATTTTCCTAAATGCATTGAAATTCCTATAAACCCAAGCATATCTATATAATAGATCCCAGCTCCGAAATTATCTAGTGTTTTGATTCCATTTAGTCCAATTGTTTTAATTGAAGCATATCCATTTGATCTCCATCCTATATGCCATCCTATTATTTTTGGTCTAATAAAAGATAAATAAATAAAGAAATTAAGTAATTTTGGATTTCGATCTAAATTTTTCTCTATAAAATCAGATAAGAGTATCCAAGGAACAGTCCTTACCCATAGAATACTAGAGGTTATGTTTTTGCTAACTCCAAAAACTAAATTAAACCAATTATGTTTAGTTTCATTAGTTGTAATAAAATTATTCTGATAATAATTTGATTCTAAAAATCTTGTCTTTTCATTCTTATTAATAATTATTTCTAATACATCCTCCAAATCTATTGTTTTAGGAATTATTTCAGCTTGCTTTAATTCAACCTCAAGTTCAATGATTTTTTCTTTTATATCTTCAACCTTTGAGCTTGTTTCAAGAAGATTATTTATCTCATCACTAAGAGTAATAATCGTTATAACTCTATACTTTGGAATTTCTTTAAAAATTTCTTTACCACCTATAGGCATATTTACTTGACAAGTAACTTTAACTAAATCTTCATTATTAGAATCTGTGGTATTCCTATTAAAAGATGAAAAAACATCGGCATCTGCATTAGCGATAGGCCAAACACCTGCGCCAATAAACAATCCAATAATAAATATTACAATTCCTTTATTCATCATAAAAAATCCAAACCTCCTTAATAACTCAATATCTTTTATCTTGACTTAAATCTTATGACTATTATATGCAACAAAATTAAAAATAAATAGTTTAAAAACAACAAATTGTCAAATCATATCTTATTCAACAGGAGGAAAAAAAGAAAAAAGGATTTAAGGTCTTCTTTTACTTTTAAAATTATGGTCTTAACTTTACAAATGGTCCTATGATAAAGCAATTTTGCTCTACTGAGACATCTCCTGCTGACACCCTAAACCATCCTGGTCCAATACCTAAAAGAAAACCTGTACTAATAGTTACACTTTCATCTGGATCCAAGAAATCGATACTGCCATCACTTTTACCACCTATCGGAACAAATCCTTCAAAATCAATCTCCCACCCAAGCATATTTATTTGTTCATCGCCATTATTAAAAACAACTGCTGAAACACCAAAACCACCTTTTATATCACTAATAATAATATCAGCTTGATTAGATTTACCATAAGTTTTAAAACAGAAATCATCATCTTCATATGGAGTAAAATCACCTGATGGATGGTAATATCTCCAAATGCAGCCATATGGATACAGATTATCGGAACTATGCGCACACCAACAATAATTATTCCCAGGATTCACAAGATATAAATAAATTTGATAAGTCTGTCCAGGTACAACATTTATATCATTAAATGTAAATTCTACCCACTGGTGACCGGTTGATGTGGCTCGGCTAATATCACTCCCAAGGATAGTTCCAGATGAAGTACCAATATTGACATAAATATCCAAGGTAGTTGAACTAGATGTAAGTAATAATTGGACACTTGTTAAAATAGGTTTTGTAGGTTTAAACATTTGTGCTAAATCCTGATCAGACCATACAGCCCAAATATTATAAGAATCAACATATGTTTGAGATTGATCAAGCTCATCATCATCTAAAAGTATACCTGTATTATAACAACCAACTTTTTTATCAAAATTTATAGTACCCATCACAGGTATAACAGTAGTTACAATCAACAGCATCATTACTAAAATTACTATTATTTTCTTTTTCATTTCATATTCCTCCTCTTTAAAAAAAACACAAATAATACAACAAATAACAGATATATAAGGATTTATCGGCAAATAACGAATATTTTATTATAACATTTGTAACATTAAAATAAAAAATAAAAAGGTTAAAAACAACAAATTGTTAAATACTGCTTATTTATTATTAATCTAGTAATAATTAAGGTCTGCTCCATTTTTCATTTTGTTTGGTGGAAGCGACCTACAAATTAAATTTTTATACAATAATTCCTTTTACAAACAAGTGGATAAGGGACATAAACTTGTTGAGAAATATACGAAGCTCTTAATGATGAAACTGTATGGTGAAGATATACAGGTTTTTTTCTTCGATGATAAATCAAATTTTGGAGGTATCAAAGCCATGTTCCGTAACAAAGGAGACATACCTTATGGTATAGATGTTTCATCATTAAAAACGACTTGGGATTCTACCAAATGCAACATCTCGTATAATGATACACTATTTAGTGAGAGATGTTTATCACCAGTAAGTTGGAAAGCAATGGTACATGAAGTGACACACTACAAAATAGGTATGGAAACAAATAAAAAACCACTGGTAGGTGGATATAGTCGATACCCTCATCATCCAAGAAAATTTTGGAATTCGTATCAAAGGAATCAACGGAAGGTAAAAGTTTTACAAGAACAATTTTATGGTGAGTTGGAAACAACCTCTTATTAATTTATCATTAAGAGTTATCTATATTATTAATTATTAATAACCATTGTCTAATCTGGTAAACTATTGTTTTTTGGTCGCACTTTTCTACTGATAGATATACGTTAGCACTTAACATGATATACTCACAAATATTATTGTTATTAAGGTGAAAAAATGGAAAAGGAACAAGTAGTAGAAACAATTAGTAGAGGCAAGAAACATCGCGGGAAAGAAACCATAATTAGTGCAAAAATGGAAAACGGTCACCTACCATTAAAAAAGAATGGTAAAATCAAAATGGTAACCACACAGGAAGTACAAGAGTTCCTTGATGAATCAAAAGTACAAAAAGAGAAATTTGAACGATTAGCAAAAGAGGCAATGGAATCAAAACCCAGAGTAAGAAAAAACGGCAAAGTCAAATTCATACCAAACGGCGAAACCGGTGGAGTTGATGTAGTTGAGAAAACACCAACAGACCCACCAAAAGCAAGACCAGTCGCACAAGTATTTGTAAAAGACCTTGTAACATCATTTAGTGGAATTTGCACAGTTGACACTGACAAAAACGGATTTACAAATTTTAGAATTGGGAAAAATGTACAGTTCTACGCGATTGACAGAGCCAATGGATTTATAGCATTATCAGTACGAGACAACAATGCGAAATCAGGTTGGAGAACTGACAGGGTTATAAGTAAAGAAGATTTAGAAAATGCAGTTGAAACATTGAAATCACAAGTTCAAAACAAACAGAAATTCGCTAGTGCATACCAATCTTGGTTCCACTGTCCCTGTTGCAAGTTCGAAACCCAGAGCAAAGACGAAATGACCACCCATTTGGGAACTCATGGAGATGATTAAAAATGCCTTTTGTTTACCGAGAAGAACCAGAATTTTATATACCACGCAGAAACCGCCGATGGGTAGATTGGCATGAATAC
>JALHTX010000133.1 GCA_022866015.1 Thermoplasmatota archaeon | reverse complement strand
TAAATGTCGTGGCATTCCCTCGAGGGAAAAAAACATCTGAGGATGTTTTAAACTAATAAGTTCCATGCGATTCATCCCTCAAACTAAAGTTTGGGGATTTCTCGCTTGGATTTATTAAAATTCCTAATAAAGGGGTAGTATGTTGTTTGTGGAATAGTACCAGAAATTTTCGTCTCATTACCTGTCCATTCATGATGAGAACCTATTGAATATAACCCGATATCGTCTGTGGTATATCCGGTTATTGTTATGTCTGGGCTATTAAAAGTTGTTCCATTTTCTGGTGTCTGTATAACAACTAAAGGTGGTTTATCTTGACCTGAATGATGAACAATTATTTGTATTATAAATGATCCACTTGGTGAACTACAGCCTTCTCCTAAATAAAATGTAATGTTATGTGTTCCTGCTTGACCTACAGCGGGAGTCCATTCAAAAATACTTGTAACATTCCCTAATGAACAATGACAAGGTGGAGTCAATGTAGCACCAGCAGGCATTGTGGTATTGTCAGCCCAAAGACAGATAGTTCTTGTAGCATTAGGTGGTTTCCAACTAACAGTTAAAAATAAATTAAAAGGGTACCCTTCATAAATTTCATATATACTTACAGGAGCTGCAATATCATTTGGATTATTGATATCTATTTCAATTTCTAACTTATATGATTCAGCTGATTGAGTACATTTTTGATCTGTGTCAATATTTACTCCTAACACTGGTAAAACATTTGTAGCAATCAATAGCGTCAATAATAAAATACATACAATTTTCTTACTCATTTTCCTACCTCAAATTTTATTCATAAATACTATCAAATAAACCTTTATAATTTTATATGTATACTATATACATAACATACTATCAATTATTTTTATCTTAACTTTTTTTTCTAAAATAGGGTTTCTAGATTGCTTACCCATATTTTTACATAGATTTTAATTTCTAAGCCCACTCAAGTAGTTAAAAGATAAGTAAGGTACCATATCTTCTTTAAGTCCTCCTCACCATTACAGATGGTAAAGACACTAAAAATTAAACTTCTAGGTACACTTAAAAATATATATAAGAGATTCACATATAATTATAAAAAAATGATGAGGGATAAGTAAATATGAAATTTTGTCCAAGATGTGGATCAAAGAACATAGATTGGCCATTACCTTATGACAGGCAAAAATGGGAATGCAAGGATTGTGGTTATATCGGAGCATTTATTGTTGATGATGGAAAACTTGCAGATGTAATACATAAGGAATACCTTAAAAGTAAAGACAATTCTTCAGATTAATAAAAAAAAATAGAAAAAAGAGTTAGATTTTGTAATCTCGACTACAATTTTTAAAAACATAAAATAATATTTCTGTGATTTCAAATTATTTGAAACATAATAGAAAAAAAATAAAAATCATTTTTGAAAACTTCTCTTTAATCAAAATATGCAGTTTTTTATATATTATACTTAGGTGCTTCGCCTCTATGCGTATTTTGATAAGACATTAGTTCTAATGCTTCCTTTTCTTCAGCATCTTCTAATGTATACAATCCTCTAAAAAAGTCGAAAGAAGTAAATTCTTTTCCAGAATCTGCATGTTCATTTATTCTTCTTAAAAAATCATTTGTGATTCCAATAAATACGATTTCATTTTCATTTTTTAACGTATAAACCGTATATTCTTTTTTTACCATTTATTTCTCCCAATTATAAAATTAGAATATAATTCTTATTTATAAAATCTTTGAAATCAAAATAAAAATATTATTTTATTTTGTCTTTGCTTCGGTCACGAAGATCGTAACTAAGTTCTGTAAGATCACCTATTATGTTATCTTCTATTCAATTATCGTTATAGTTTTAAATAAGTCTAGTTATCATTCTATCATTCATCGCAAAACATGTTTTTCTTTTCTCTTTCTTTTACGTTCCTTTCTTTCCTTCTTTGTTAAAGGCCCAGGTTTCTTTCCTGGAGCTATATCTCTTCTGCCCTTGACTTTACCCATATCATTTTCCTCCTTTATCTCCAATTTCGTAACATAATATAAAAT
>JALHTX010000132.1 GCA_022866015.1 Thermoplasmatota archaeon | reverse complement strand
TTTCACTTTTTGATACTGTTGCTTCAAAATAAATTTGTCAAAACTCACCTTCATCACTCCTTATGTACCAGGAATGGTGAAGGATCAAATAGAGGTTTCTATGAGGGGTTTTTCAAAACCCTCAATATTTTTTATCCCCTGTATTCTGTTTATTCTTACTAGACCAATCGTGAAAAACTATTTTGGAAAAACAGAAAAAACAATAACTAGTCCACCATTATAGTCCTATAAAAGATTAATTAATTCCATATTATAAAATCATAAACAAACAATTAAATTATTAATCTAGTGTAAATAATAAGAAATATTTTAAAAAATTAACTCCTTATTAAAGAAGAGATAAAATATGACAAAACATAAAAGTAAATATGAAAGGAATAGAATAAAAAGATCAGTATCAAAAACAGATACACCAATACAAATTACTGAATCAGAAAAATTACTATTTAGAGAAGATACAGATGAACCGACAGTAAATCTTGAATCTAAAATATTAAACGATGACTGTACTTTAGAAGCGAAAACAGACGCCTGTGGAGATGTTCTAATCAGCATATGGAAACAATTCCCAGAAATGCATAAATACATAAGAGAAACACTTTATTGTGTCATTCAAAATACAATAAAAAACAAATGCAAATGGAGATAAGACCAACTAAAATAATAAGAAAAACTTAAAAGAATAAATATTTCAATATTTTACAACATTAAAAAAACTCTTTAATTACTAATATAACAGAAATAATAAGAATTATTTTAAAAAAATAGTTTGATTTTAAATATCTGTTTTGCATTCAATAAAATTCCCGGGAGGACTGATTAACTTTGAAAATACTTGTAGTTGGTGGTGGCGCTAGAGAACATGCTATATGTGATGCTGTCCGTCGTTCAAAAGATGCCCAGCTTTACTCGGTTATGAGTAATTTAAATCCTGGGATAAAACTGCTTGCTACAGATTATTTACAAGAAAATGAAACAAATGTTGAAAAAATTGTACAATATGCTATTGAAAAAAAAATTGATTTAGTGATTATTGGTCCTGAGGCGGCTCTTGAAGCAGGAATTGTGAATGAATTAGATAAAATTAATATAAAATCGTGTTCACCCTCAAAAGAAGCAGCGCGTATAGAGACAGATAAAGAATGGATGCGTAATCTTCTGAAGAAATATAAAATACCAGGCCAACTTAAATGTCAAACTTTTACAGATTCTAAAAAGGCTAAAGGGTTTATTGAAGATTTAAATGGAGAAGTAGTGGTTAAACCTATTGGACTTACAGGTGGTAAAGGTGTAAAAGTAGCTGGTGATCATTTTAAGGATATAAGAGAGACATTAACTTATGTTAAAGAAGTAATTGAAAAAAAAATCGGTGGTAAAGCAAAGGTTCTTATAGAAGAAAAAGCAGTTGGTGAAGAGTTTACATTACAGGCTTTCTCAGATGGAAAAAATATACTTCCACTTCATGCGGTTCAGGATCATAAAAGATTATTACCAAATGACCAAGGTGTAAATACTGGTGGTATGGGCTCTTATTCATGTGAAGATGGTTTATTACCATTTTTATCAAAAGGTGAATATGAAGAAGGAGCCGCAATTCTTCAGAAAATTATTGAATCATTAGATAAAGAAGGTTGCCGATATATAGGTCCGATTTACGGTCAATTTATGCTTACAGCTGATGGGCTCAAAATAATAGAAATTAATGCACGTTTTGGGGATCCTGAAGCATTAAATGTACTATCTTTACTTGATACAGATTTTGTTGATGTCTGCAAAGCCATGATAAATAATACACTTTATAGTAAAAAACTAAAGATAAAAAAGAAATCCACAGTCTGTAAATACGTAGTGCCCGAAGGATATGGTATAAAAAGTATGATAGGTGAAAAAATCTTTGTTGATGAAGAAAGTATAAAAAAAACAGGATCACGATTGTTTTATGCATCTGTTAACAAAGAAAATGATTTTGTTACAACTTCTTCGTCTCGTTCTCTAGCCATTGTAGGTATAGCGGATAATATTGTTGAGGCTGAAAAAATGTGTGAAAAAGCCTTAACTTATGTTAAAGGAGATCATATCTTTATACGTCATGACATTGGGACACCAAAACTTATACAGAAAAGAATTGATCATATGAATCAACTACGTGGAATGTAATATTTATGAAAGAAGAAATTTATCTTTATTTTATTGGAACTGCAGGCTCTGGTAAATCAACGCTTACAAGTACTTTTAAACAAT
>JALHTX010000131.1 GCA_022866015.1 Thermoplasmatota archaeon | reverse complement strand
ACTATCCTTAATAATACTCTTAATAGTACTACTAATATTACTTTTAATTCTAGAAAAAAGACGCAGAGATAAAAAGAAACAAGCAGAAACAGGACCAGCAGCAAAAAGAGTATAAACAAAACAATAAAAACCTTTTTTTCTATTTTTTTTTAAAATATTTTCTTCTCGAAAAATATTAAATAGTTAAAGGATATGCCCAAAACCATGGCAGTAAAAATAGATGAAGAAAAATGTACAGCATGCGGAGCATGTGTAGATACATGTCCAGTAGCTGCACTAAAAATAGATGGAAAAGCAAAAGTCGATCCAGATACCTGCATTGACTGTGGATCATGTGTCGATGAATGTCCAGTAGAAGCTATATCACTATAAAAAACAAAAAAATTCCTCCAAATAAATTGGGGGGAGATATTCCTTTCATTTTTTTTAAACGATACTTTTAACTACATTTTGTTTATTTTTTAAAAAAAAATAAAGGGTAAAAAATGGATTAATAATTACTACTGATACTAGCACTCGCTGCATGGATTATGAGAAAACTAGTAAAGAAACATTGAAAATGATTGATGATCCTGCAAAGAGCAATTTGGTACTTGAAGCATTTAAATAATATCAACAAAATTAAAGAAAAATATTTATATAATAAACGTTATTATTATATAATGATGGGTCTAATATAGGAAAAAATAATTTTTTATGGTATCACTTATCCCATCCTCATCGAACCTCCCCAATACTAGACCCATCAATACATATTTTTAAACTATTTATAATTTTTCTATGTTAATAAGAACATTTGTTTCGTTTACTATAGAATAAATTTATAAATCATTAAAATATTCGTATTTTATAAGGGATTTTTCATTTGTATTGGGTTTTAAGTGATTCTACCTCATCATAAACCCAATACCCCCCGTTTTTACGCATTTAAATAATTTTATATACTAATTTTTGATTAATGTGTTTTATAGTAGGATTATTTTTTTTATTAATAGTCAAATATATAATTCTTGGCTGTAAAGAATTAACGGTCATGCCCATAATCGGCTCACTTATAGGAATAACAGAAAACCAAAAGAATCATTCATGTACGATATGCTTGCATTTGCAGGCGGAGTAATGCTAGCAATATCATTTTTACAATTAACACCAGAAAGCATATACCTACTGGAAAACGATTTAAGTCAACTAGAAAATTTTAAAACTATATCGCTTTTAATATGTGCTCTTGGTATATTTTTAGGCACAATAATAATTTATCTACTGGATAAACTTATACCGCATATACATCCAGAACTATGTACCCCCTGAACAAGTCAGTAAACTTAAAAAAACTTCGATGTACCTACTACTAGGAATATTTTTATACAATATCCCTGAAGGTATGGCAATAGCATTAGGCGAAATATCAAGAAATGCAAGTGTCATAGATGTTTTATGCACGTTACCCCTATTATAGGAGTAAAACACCCTTACTAAATATCTTTTTATAGGAGAAATACTATTGTAAAGCATTAGTTGTTTTAAAATGTAGGTTTTGAGAGCGAAAAAATAAATGAATAAAAAAATATTTGCAATATTTTTAGTTGGAATGTTTTTACTGACAGGCGTCTCTGGTATATCTATATCCACTAATCCAATTATAGATACAGAAACAACATCAGAAGAAGCAGTTTTGCCACCTATAATTCAAATAATACTGCCATTAGAGGGAATGCTACACGTTACTGGAAGGCAACCAAAGTTTCCTGGACTTTTTGGGAAAACAACTATTGTTGGCTGGTGTCCATTTGAGATAATAGTTCGTGTAATCAATCCACCAAGTAATTGTTCTGTTAGGGCATTCCACGGATATAATCCTTTTCATTATGTACTATTAGAAGAAACTTTTCCTGGGAGTGACATTTATACAGGTATAATAAATAAGTGGATTTTTGGTTTGAATCCATTAATTTTTATAGTTACTGACGATTTGGGAAACTCAAATTCAACATCAATGGATGTTCTATTTATTTACTTCCCAAGACGTTCTATGTAACCGTAACCTTGAAAAAATACTGAATCAATACTAATTTTGAGGGTGGAAAAATGAAAAAATT
>JALHTX010000130.1 GCA_022866015.1 Thermoplasmatota archaeon | reverse complement strand
TGAAAATGACAACCTGATATTAAAAAGAACTGGACTAAACAAACAACTTATTAAACAAATAGAAGTATGCATCATAAGATATGGTGCAAAAAGACTAGATGCACATGAAGAACCCTTTAAATTCCTATAAAACCTTTGTTATTTAGTTAATTGATACTGTTGTATTTGGGCTAACCTTTATACCTTTTTCAGTTATTTCCATTAAAACTACTTTTTTTTCATGATGGCTATAGCGCATCTTTAAAATTTCTATTGCATTTTTACGAATGTTTTCTTTTTGTATGTTATAAATAACTATTATTCCATCTGCCAAGAATTCTTCTATTCCTGTCTCGCTATAACGAGTAGGTATTGGATCTGTCTCAGTTATAAGAAAACTTGTTGAGCCAGTTTCCTCAAAGAAACTAAAAAGTTGTTGCAAATATACACGGTAATTTTTATCCTTAGTAACAGATGCAGCAATAATTGCAGTAAGTGAATCTACAACTATTACCTCTGGGTTAAAATCTTTGGGTATAACAAGAGGTTTTATCTTATAAGATAATTCTGTAGCAGAACCAGAGCCACCAATTGATCCAAACTTCATCCTAAGTATATCAAGAGGGTTTACTTTTTGAATTAATAAATTTCCCTTTTCAATATACTTTTTTATATCCCATCCAAAAATTTCCATACTTTTTATTATTCGTTCTATACTTTCTTCAAAGCTTACATACATACAATTTTTACCATTAGAAACAATATTATAGCATATCTGTCTACAAAAAGTGCTTTTCCCAACCCCTGGCCCACCAGCAACTAATATTGAATTACCTCGGGGTATACCTTTTTCTTTGAATAATTCATCAAATCCATTAATATTTGTTTTTAGTATTTTTTCTTTTTTGTCTTTTATTATACTAGTTTGTTCTTCCATTGTCTGTTCGTTCTCTTGTATTTTATCTTAAATTATTTTATTTTAATTTCATCCTCTAATTTTTATCTATATTATATAATATGTAAAAAACTTTTCTTATAGTATATTTTTAATCGTTTTGTATAGTTGAAAGTATAGTTGCTAAAAGTGCAACAAGCAACAATGTTTCTATTACTCCCGCTAGTGCATTATTAGTTCTAATAAAATGTATTTTTTTCATCTCTACAATTTTCACCCTCTAAATATATATTATATGTATACCTAGACTTTATATTTTTCTTTCTATTTTGTCAAAATGTGAAAAATACTTTTTTATAAATAACTTTAAAGAAGGGTATTTTATTTCATTTTTTAAAATATCTGATGTTTAATTTATGGAGGAATAAGATTTATGTCTATGACTTTTGCAGAAAAAATACTTGCAAAGTATTCAGGTGAAAAAGAAGTTGTCCCTGGTCAAATTGTAACAGTTAAGCCTGATCACTTGCTTGTTCATGATAATGCAGCGCCAATTATCCAAAAGATTATTTTAGATCTTGAAAAATATGGTGTTTATTCTAAGGATTTATCTGTTATAGTTCTTGATCATGTGATTCCTGCTGCTTCTGAAAAAACTGCTGCTAACCATAAGGTTGTACGTGATTTTGTTAAAAAATATGGTATTAAATATTTTTTTGATGTTGGTGTAGGTGTTTGTCATCAGGTGATGGTTGAAAAAGGTCTTGTTCGCCCAGGTATGCTTCTGTTGGGCAGTGATTCTCATACTTGTTCTTATGGTGCTGTTGGTGCTTTTTCTTCAGGTATTGATAGAACAGAGGCTGCGTCATTAATGCTTACTGGTGAAACTTGGTTGAAGGTTCCAGATAGTATAAAAATGAATCTTTTAGGAGGATTAGCTAGAGGTGTTTATGCAAAAGATTTAGTTTTGCATATAATTGGTGATATTTCTGCTGGTGGTGCTAATTATTGCTCTGTTGAGCATTATGGTGATGTGGGTCAATTCTCAGTTGATGATCGTTTTGTTATTTGTAATATGGGTGTTGAGATGGGTGCTAAAAATAGTGTCTTTGGTTATGATGATATAACTGATAGATATCTGAAAGGTATTGGTGTTTCAAAATCTTCTTATAAACCTGTTTATCCTGATGAAAATGCTTGTTATTCTCAGGAATTTGATTATGATTTAGGTGATATTGTACCTATGGTTGCATGCCCGCATAGTGTTGATAATGTTAAACCTGTTAGTGAGGTGGGAGATGTTAGTGT
>JALHTX010000129.1 GCA_022866015.1 Thermoplasmatota archaeon | reverse complement strand
TTTGTTGTGACCATCCCACCTTCACCGGTAGTCATATTTTTAGTTGGATAAAATGAAAAACATTCAACATCACCAAATGAACCAACCATTTTCCTGTTATAGGTTGCACCATGCGCTTGACATGCATCACCAATTACATACACGCCATGTTTCTTAGCAATTTCTTGAATTGGTTGTACCTCCGCTGCTTGTCCATAGAGATGAACCGGCATAATCGCTTTTGTTTTCTTAGTTATCTGTTTCTCTATTTTTTTAGGGTCAATGTTAAAGGTTTTCGGATCAACATCACAGAAAACAGGAACGGCATCACAGAATAACGGAGCGTTTGCAGTCGCAATAAACGAAAATGCAGGAACAATAACTTCATCTCCACGGGTGACTCCCATAGAAAGTAATCCAAGATGCAAAGCGGTTGTCCCTGAGGAAGTTGCTATCGCATATTTTGTTCCAACATATTCAGCAAATTTTTTTTCGAATTCCTCGGTTCTTGGACCACTAGCAAGCATCCCTGAGTTAAGAACCTGAATTACCGCTGTTTTTTCTTCTTCACCTATTAATGGTTTTGCTATTGGTATCATGCTTCACTCTCCATATGGCGGGTATCATTGATGCTGATTTCTTTTCCGCATTCTGGACAGATAAAAAGCAACATGTTCTTTTTCTTACTTTTCTTTTCTAGTTTTATCCCACACTCACACACGAACCCTCTTATATGTGCAGGGTTTCCATACACTAAAGCATGATCAGGAACATCTTTTGTCACTACAGAACCGGCACCAACCATTGCATATTTTCCAATATTAACACCAGCAATAATTGTTGAATTCGCACCAATTGATGCACCATCTTTTACAACTGTTTTTGTTAAACGTTCATCAGTCCATATGGCTGAACGCGGGTAAAGATCATTAGTAAAACACACATGGGGACCAATAAAAACATCATTTCCAACAGTTAAACCATGATATAAGGATGCAAAATTCTGGATTTTACAGTTATCTCCAATGACCACATTCGTATCGATATAAACATCTTTTCCAATATTTCCATTTTTACCTATTTTTACTCCTTTTCGTACATGAGCAAAATGCCAGATACGTGTTCCTTCTCCAAGTTGTACTCCTTCTTCTACAATAGCGGTTTCATGAATCATACTTTAATCACATCTCCAGTCCTAAATGATTGAAGAGCACTCTGTGCGATACGAAGAGCCATAAGACCATCATATCCTGAGGCTAAAGGCTTCTTATTAGTTTTAATTGCCTGAATAAAATCCTGTATTTCATTTTTTAAAGGCTCCTTTTTTTCTAAACCTATATGATTTGTTGTAAACTGCATTGGAACATGATATAAATCCATTTCATCAACAACCTTAAAGCTAGATGATGACATTGTAACAGATTGATCAATATAATCCATTTCTACAAACTGCTCAGAGCATGTTAAAAAAAGCTTTCGAATTTTAATAGGTGTAAGCCAATTCACTTCAACCACACCACAGACTTCATTTTCAAAATTCAAAAGAATCGTAGCATGATCCTCATACAAAATATTTTTAGTATATACTCCAGCCTTTGCATAAACTGATTTAACCTCACCAGATAAAAACCGCATCACATCAATATCATGAACACCAAAATCAAGAATCACACCAACATCTCTAATTCTCCCAGGAAGATTACTAACCCGCTGAGAACTTAAACTAATAATCTCGCCAAACCTATTGTTCTGAATACTTTCTTTCACAAAAGCAACAGCTGGGTTATGTCGCTCAATATGACCTGTTGCCAATACCACGTTTTTATTTTCAGCCTTTTTAACCATATCTTCAGCATTCTTAATTGTGTCACAAATTGGTTTTTCTACTAGCACATGCTTCCCGGAAGAAAGCGCACTATTTGAAATATCAAAATGAGTCGAGGTCGGTGTTGCAACAATAACAGCATCTACCACACGCAAAAGATCATGATATGATGAAAACACTTTTGTGTTAAATCTTTTAGCCACAGCTTTAGCTGCGCCACGCTCAACATCACAAATCCCAACAAGATCAACATCAGGTAACTCAGAACACACTCGAGCATGATTCTTTCCCATAGAACCTGTCCCAATCACTCCAATTTTTATCATATTATATCACAACCCATAAATGAAAAACATCCTATGCATAATAAATCATATTTTAAGTTTTTCCATATCTCATATTTTATGCAAATAAAAAATAATTACTAATATTATTACTATTGGGAAACGTCTATTCATACTTATTTTACTGTTTCAAACGTTCATAGACATCTAATAGTTTTTTTTCTTGTTTACCCCAATTATATTCAATAGCTGCTTTTAGCGCATTTTTCCCTAATTCTTCGCATAATCTTTCGTCATCTCTTAGAGATGTTATAGCCTGCTTTAAAGAAGTTTCATCGTATTGAACAGTTAATCCACAATGTAAGTCCTGTGTCATGCTTCCAGCATATGTTCCTTCTGTAACTATAATAGGTCTACCGCAAACCATGGCTTCAAACTGTTTATTTGCTAATCCAATTCTATTATTTTTATCATTTGGATTTATCATACAAACGACAACATCGCATGCCAAAGTTCTTGGTATTACTTCATTAAAGGGTATGGTCCCTAAAAATTCCACATTATCGTACCGCTCACATCGCTTCTTAACTTCTTCATACAAGTTTTCCTTTTTACCCGCAATAATAAACCGAATATTCTTAATGCTTCCAATTGTATCAACTATATCTGGGAACATCCTATTTTTATGTAAAACACCAATATAAGAAATCGTAAACACATCCGTTTTTGGGGGAATATAGGTAGTACCAATCAAATCTTTACAATTCATAACAATACTAATTGGTTTATCACAAATCGATTTAAGATATTCTTTAACTGTATCAGCCACTGTTATGATATAATCAACATGTCGTAATAATCGTTTTTCCATCCAAAAAACAATCTTGACAAGTATATTTGGCATATTTCTAGCAATCATATACCCAAAAATCTCATGAGCATCATAAACTAATTTAACACCTAGTTTCTTTTTTAACAAAACTCCTACAGCTAATGTATCAAGATCATGACAATGAACAACATCAAAATCAAACCCGTTTTTATAAAGATTAATCCCTTTTTTAAAAGCATACCACCACCAAAAAGGATTACGAAATAAATCATGGGGAAGTAATTTCATAAAAAAAGAATTATACACCCGGACGATATGGATACCATCAATAGTATCTTCACTTTTATACTCTTTTTTTCTATCCCATTCAATAACTGTAACATCGTACCCTGCATTAAGAAGAGATTTTGCTTCTTTATATACGCGAGGATCTACCATAAATGGATTTGATAATAACATTAAAATTTTCACGATTATCTCACCAAATCTTCCTTTTCAAAATAGCATTTAAAATACCAAAGCCAGAAGAAAAATGAATAATCGGAAATAAAAAAATACTATACAAAAAAAGTTTTTTATCATTAAAATTATTAGAAAGCCTATTTGATTCAAAAATAATTATCGAACCATAAAAAATAAAACCGATTAGTAACAACATTATAAAAACTTGAATAATATTTAATAGATAAAAAAAAGCAAAACCAATAATAAATAACAATATGAAATAAATAGGCCATAGGTAAACATGACTAGTTAAACCATTAAAACCATGTTTCCTTATAATAGCTACCTTTGCTTTAGCCCATTTAAAAACCTGACGAGCAAACTCCCTAATATGATTCTTCCTATAATGAACAACCTTAATTTTTGGAGAATAGAATAACCTATAACCAGCTTTTATAATCCGGTAATTTAACTCAAGATCCTGACCCTTGACAAACCCCTCATCAAAAAAACCAACATGTTCTATCACATTTTTTTTAAGAGCAAGGTTACATGTTGGTATATGCTCAACAAATCGCTCTTCATCTAAAAGGGAATGTTGAGTAGATGGGTTAAAACGTCCTCCACGAGCAAGTGGTGACGTCATTACAATACCGATAGCCTTCTCTTTATCCGTACTATCCTCAGGAATAAGATCAGGCCCACCAACTCCTGCAATACTCTTATCATTTTTTTTAAATGCTGTTTCGATTTGTGAAAGCCAATCATTTGATGGGATTGCATCACTATCAATAAAAGCAACAATGTCACCTTTTGCTTGGTGGATGCCAATGTTTCTTCCAGCAGCTGCATTTATTTTTTTATTTTTAATCAAGCTAAATTTATATTTTTTCTTCAACTCATTTAACAGTTCATATGTCCCATCGGTACTCATGCCATCAACAACTATAACCTCATACTCTTTGTCAATATCTTGAGAAAAAACTCCTTCTAAACATCGTAAAATATAACTTTTTTCATTTCTAACAGCAATAACAACAGAGAACAGCATTTCTAATCACTATGCTTTCCTTTCTAAAAGAAATGCATTTGCTTTCCTGTAGTCTTCTAATGTACCAACATCAATATGTGTACCTTTGATTTCACTAAATAATACTTTTTTTTTATCCTGGATAAGAATCTTTATTGAATCTGTTAATTGATATTCGTCTTTAAAACCAGGTTTTGTTTTCTTTATAGCAGCAAATATATCTGATTTAAAGATATAAACACCCATACAACCTAGATTACTTGGTGCTTTTTTTTTAGATGGTTTTTCTATTATGTCTTCAATTTTATTGTTTATTCCTGGCTTTATGATTCCATGTCTGGTTGGATCTTCTATTTTTGCTACCCCGATTGTTGCATCAGCATCTTGTTTTTTATGAAATTCTAATATATCTTTTAAAAATGTTTTTGGGTAGAAGAAGTCATCACCTAGAACCACTAAAAATGGTTCATCCCCAATTATATGTTCTCCTGAACCAACTGCTTTTGCAAGACCATTTCTCTCATCCTGAACCACATATGAAATATTTACACCCATCCTTTTTCCAGAACCAAGATAGTCTAATATTGCATTCTTTCTCCATCCGACAACAACGGTGATATCAGTTATACCGACTTCTTTCATTGCATCAATTACATATTCAATGATTGCTTTATCTCCTATCATCATTAGTTCTTTTGGAATCGCAAGTGTAATTGGATGAAGTCTAGTTCCAAGACCTGCTGCAGGTATTAATCCTTTCATTTTTTTTACCAACACACTCCTTCATATATTTTTGCGGTTTTTTTTGCTTCGAGTAATCTTCTTCCATCAATAACAATTTTGCCTTTATAATCCAATTTTTTGAATTCATCCCATGCTGTAGCAATAATTACTGCATCAGCATCCAGAACATCTTTGGCATTATCACAATAAATAATATCTGAAAACAGTTTTTTAAAGTGATTCATTGCTTTTGGATCATATACTTTTACTTGTGCATTTTCTTCAAATAGATTTTTCACCAATATGATACTTCGGCTATCTCTAATGTCATCGGTATTTGGTTTAAAGCTAAGACCAAGAACACCGATAATTTTTCCTTTCAGTAAGGGTATATGTTTTTTTAAAACACTGATCAAACGTAGTGGCTGCTGTTCATTAACCTGCACAACACTCTGTATGATGTTACAGGGTTCTTTGATTTCTTTTGCAAATGCAATCAATGCATTAACATCTTTACCAAAACAACTACCACCCCAGCCGATACCAGAATCTAAAAACGCCCGACCAATCCGGTCATCTAAGCCGATACCTTCAGCAACCTCATAGGAATCAATACCTAACCTCTTGCATAGATTACCGATTTCATTGATAAAACTAATTTTAGTAGCAAGAAAACAATTACTTGCATATTTAATCATCTCCGCTACAGTAAGAGATGTTTCAACAATAGGACAAGAAAAATCAGAATACAATAAAGATAGCAGTTTTTTTGTATGGTCATCATAATATCCATATACAATCCTATCAGGATGCAAAAAATCATAAACAGCGGCACCTTCTCGTAAAAACTCAGGGTTCATTCCCACACCAAAATCAACACCCGCTTTTTTTTGGGTGATCTCTTCAAGCAATGGTAACACATGATTTTGTGTTGTCCCTGGAACTACTGTACTTTTTACAACTACACTATGAAAACTTTTTTTGTTTTTTAAATAGATTGCAATTTCTTTGGTTGCCTGGTCAACAAATAATAAATCAATATCACCATTCTTTTTTGAAGGAGTTCCAACGCAGATAAAAGTAATATCACTTTTTTCAACGGCTTCTTTATAGGATGTAGTAGCATAAATATTTTTTTTATATTTTTTAATAATTTCCTCAAGGTCTTTCTCATAAATTGGGGAAATACTCTGATTTATTTTATCAACTTTCTCTTTATCAACATCAACACATATTACTTGATGCCCAAGTTTTGCAAAACAAGCAGCATTTACAAGGCCAACATAACCTGCTCCAATAACTGAAATGTTCATCAAAACACCCATTACAAAACATCATATAAAGATTTAGTGTATAATATTACAATTTGATAACCAGTAAATCTTGAATAGCTTTTCTCACAGCCTCATCAGATGACAGACTTGCCTGCCAACCAAGTTTTCTCATTTTTTGTGTTGAAAGCTGGAAGCGTGGAACATCACCAGCCCAACCGCGTTTACCACCAGTATAATTAAATTTCACATTCTTAAGTTTCGTTTCTTCGACTACCATCTCTGCGATATGTGTAACTGTAGTATTACTGTCAACACCAAGATTAAACAAGTTAATTTGTTCATTAGAATGTTCAAAACCAAAGAGCATACCGTCTAATAGTTCCGTAACATATAAATATGGTTTCTGCTGGCAACCGTCTCCAAGAATCTCCAGTTCTCTTGGATTTTTTTCAAGTTTTGCAATGAAATCAACTATTACACCATGTGTTCCCCTTGTTCCTACTACATTTGCAAAACGATAAATCCAAGCCTGAAAACCAAAAGTCCCACAAAATGAACTAATTAAACCTTCCCCACCAAGCTTTCCAGCACCATAAAGTGATATTGGAAGAGTTGGGCCATAGTTCTCAGGAATATCAATATTAGGTGTTTCAGCATAAACAACACTACTACTTGAAAAAACAATTTTTTTAATATCATTTAGTCTCATTTCTTCTAAAACGTTATATGTGGCAATGGGCCCTTGTTCTAGATCTAATCTAGTTTGTTTTTCACCTAATCTTACATAAGGGTTTGCAGCTATATGAAATACCACATCATGACTTTTAATTTCTTTTTTTACTGTTTTTAAATCAAGCAAATCTGCTTCTATAAATTTAAAATTAGGATTGTCTAAATGATGTTTAATGTATTTTGTTTCACCAGAGCTTAAATTATCAAAAACTGTTACTTTATCTCCTCTCATAATTAGTTTATCAACTAGATGACTACCAATAAAACCTGCACCACCTGTAACAAATGCTTTCATAAATTATATTCTTCCTTTTTTTAGTTTATACTAGAATTACTTAAGTATTTTTTCTTTTGATAAAAATAGAAGTGTAGTAGCAAAATAATTCTTAATAAAAAAAAATAAAAAAATTAGAAAAAGAAATTTACTTTTTTATTACTGATTAACTTTGATAAATCTAAAAACAGTCTTATAATTTTTTTATGTTTACTGCTTTAACGCCTTTATCTGTTTCTTCAGTCTCAAATTCTATACTATCGCCTTCATTTAAGAAGACTCCTGCGGGTACGGCTGATCTGTGTACAAATATGTCTTTTCCATCTTCGCTTTCTACAAAGCCGAATCCCTTTCTTGCATTATACCATTTTATTTTTCCATTCATATATTTTTTTCCTCCTTAAATATTACCGGAGTATTATTTTTGAAAGAGGTAGATTATAACATGTTTTAAATAAGTTTCTATGTCTTTCTTCTATATATATTGGTTTTAAATAGGATTGTTTTATAATGTAAAATAAATGGATATCCAGATTGCTAGTGAAATAGTATGGATGATAGCCCTTGCTGTTTATACCTTTGCTATTATATTAATTACTAAACAAATTTATGATTATTTTGTTGACAAAAAACATATGAATAAAAGCGCTATGATATATTATAATCGTAAGTTTATTCATATCTTTGCAGGTGGTTTTGTAGTACTTGTAGTTCCTTTTGTTTTTTCAGAACCATATTTTCCTTTACTTGCAGGTATTCTTATAACTATTATTATGCTTGTTTTTCATAAATCCAGTCATATTTTATATTGGTTTCAAACTGATAAAAATGTTAATGATGTAAGTTTTTGTCTGATGTGGGGAGTTGCAATTTTTATTTTATGGCAGGTTTTTAATAATCCTTGGATTGCTGTGATGCCTCCTGCTTTCATTGCATTTGGTGATGGTGTTACAGGTCTTATTCGTAACTTTGGTTTCAAGGAACGCAATAAACATCCAATAGGTAATCTCTATATGGCTTGTGTTTGTATTCCTATTGGTTATTATTTTGGTAGCCTCTCAAATATTCCTAATATGGCTTTATGGGGTATAGCTGCAGCAATTGTAGCAACTTTTTTTGAAAGATATGAAATTGGACCTATTGATGATAATATTTTGATTACTATTAGTTCAACAATAGTTTTATTTATAGGTGCAATGATTGGTTCTGCTTAATTTCATAGAAAGGCTTTTATGTTTGTTTTTTTACTACCTATCCTTATGAGCAGCATTGTAGATGTTAAAAAAAAGGTAAAAGAATTTAACATAAATTGGATTCAACTTCATTTCACTGATATTATTGGAAGATTACGTGTTCTTCATCTTCCTGTATCTAGTTTTTTTGAAAGCGTTGTTGATAACGGCATTGGTTTTGATGGATCTAGTGTTGGTTTTGCCAAGATTGAAAAATCCGATATGATCGTTAAACCTGATATTGATAGTTTTCTTGTTTTACCTCATGAACAAGACGAAGCTCGTTTTATTGGCGGGATATATGATAGTTCAGGTAAACCATTTAATGCAGATCCTCGTAATATTTTAAAAAAAGCAATAATTTTTGCTAAAAACCAAGGCTTTGATAAAGTTATGTTTTCTCCTGAGCTAGAGTTTTATTTGGTAAAAGAGCATGGCGAGGAAGAACCTAAAATTGTTGAACAGCAGGGTTATTGTGCACCTCCAGTTTTAGATGACTGTAAAGCATTTCGTAAGACTATATCCGAAC
>JALHTX010000128.1 GCA_022866015.1 Thermoplasmatota archaeon | reverse complement strand
GTCTTTCCTATATTTTTTACAATGTTTACCAAATTTTTAAACTGCTATTGTAGAATTAAATCGCCTTGATTCATACTCTGAGCATCAAAATATAATCTGATATAATCAAGGTATAATAAAATATTATTTTAAAACTGATAATGTATTAATTTTCTTATCTTTTATACTTTCAACAAGAAACCTTGCTTTTTCTTTTATTTTAGTAGTAATTTCACCAGACATATTTTGTGGTTGTATACCTATTAAAATTACTTCTTTTACGTATTGTTCAAGATAATTCATTAATACTGATGTTGGAATTCCATGTGTGCTTATTGTCATAACACCAATTTTTTCTTTTGGAACGATACGTATTTCACCAGGTTTAAGTCCCATATCTGCTGCATCAATAATAATTAATTTTTTCGGATTTATTTGCTTTACAACACTTGTATAATTTTCAGGAGTTGTACCACAGTCAATAACATCGATATTTAATTCTTTTAATTTTCCAGCAATATATGGTCCTATTGCATCATCACCACCTTGGGGATTTCCGATGCACATTACCAAAAAATCCATTTATTAACTCCTTATATGCCAGTTTTTTTCATAATCCCATGAGCTGCGATAATACCAGTTGCAGCACTAGTAATTATACCACGAGATAAACCAGCACCGTCACCAGCGGCAAAACAATTTGGTAAATTAGTTTCGAGATCTTTATTTACAATAAAACGCATAGAATAAAACTTAATCTCAGGAGCATACAAAAGTGTTGAGTCACTATTAACACCTGGAATTACCCTATCTAGTTGTTCAATTCCTTCTATTACATTTTCTACAATTCTATGCGGCAAAGCCATAGATATATCGCCAGGTGTCGCATTTTTTAGTGTTGGTTTAACAAAGGATTTCTCAATTCTTGATATGGTTGAACGATGGCCACTTCTTAAATCCTCAAGTCGCTGAATAATAGGCATACGACCACCGATAGTTGTTGCTAGTTTTGCAATAGATACACCGTAGGCTGTAGAATTTTCTACAGGTTCAGTAAGCTCTATTTTTGTTAATAGCGCAAAATTAGTGTTATCTGATTTCTCAGTATTACTGCTATGGCCATTCACACAGATGTATTCTCCATAGTCTTCCGTTACAACAAAACCATTGGGGCAAGTACAAAAAGTTCTGACAAAATCATCATATTTTTTTGTATTTATATGAAACTTAGGATCCCATGCATACTCAATTATATTTTCCATTACAACAGCAGGAACCTCAACACGCACTCCTATATCTATAGGTGCAAAACGAGTTTTTATTCCGAGTCTATCTGCTTCAGATTTAAACCAATCAGAGCCAGCACGACCGGCTGCTACAATAATAAAATGTGACTGGATTTCGTTTCCATTAGAAAGAACAAGGGTATATATACCATTTTTTTTAATCTGTTTAACTTCTGTGTTTAATCTAAAAATAACGCCTTTGCTTTCAAGAAAATTCTTAATTGATGTGACAACACTTGGAAGTATATCTGAACCGATATGACGCTGAGGGATTGGTATAAATTCAATGCCACATGTTGCTGCTTTTTTTTCTAAAAAAACAGAATCTTTACCGTATAGCTTCATTGAAGCACCATGCTCTAAAAAAAGTTTATCGATTTTTTCGATCAAATTATCTGCTTCACTTCGTGATACAAATTCTTCTAGATTACCACCAATATCAGATTTCAAATTAAGCTTTCCATCGGAAAGACCACCAGCGCCGCCTAGACCACATAAAATATTACATGGTTTACATTTTAGACATCGTCTAATCTCTTTCATAGATGGACAAATTCTATCTTTAATGTCTTTACCTTTATCTATAATCAAAACTTTAAGTAATGAATTAGTAGCTAATTCATAGGCTGCAAACAAACCAGCAGGTCCAGCACCAATTATTACTACATCATAAATCAAATTTTTTATTCTCCTTCGAACTCAACAACTGAATAAATATTCTCACCCTTTAGTTTATCCCTACCTTTAAGATCAACTAATTCAACTATAAATGCACACTCTACTATTATTCCACCTAGTTTTTTAACAAGGTTTCTTGCAGCACTAGCAGTACCTGCTGTTGCAATAAGATCATCGACAATAAGGACTCTGTCACCTTTATTTATTGCATCTTTATGTATTTCGATTTTATCTTTTCCATATTCAAGATTGTATTCTTCGCTTTCACATTCTGCAGGAAGCTTACCAGGTTTACGAATAGGAACGAAACCCGTTTCTAATAAATATGCAAGGGGTGCACCAAAGATAAAACCGCGGCTTTCAATTCCAACTACTTTATCGATTTTTTTATCTTTATATCGCTCATATAATAAGTCAATTGTTTCTTTAAAACCTTGAGCATCTTTTAGAAGTGTTGTTATATCGCGAAACATAATACCTTGTTTTGGCCAATGTGGAACAGTTCTAATTTTTGATTTTATTGATTGAGTCATAAAAAATATTTTTTTCCTCTGATCCATTTTTCTAACCTTTTACTGGTAAAGCAAAAAGCTTTTTTAGTTATTTCTATTCAGTCAAAACTATGACAGTTAAAGTTGGAATAATTGGCGGTAGCGGATTATACAATATAGGTATAATAAAAAATGCTGAAGAAATAGAGATAAATACTCCTTTTGGAAAACCCTCTGATAAAATAACTATTGGAAAAATACAAGACGTCGATGTTGCTTTTTTATCACGTCACGGTAAAGGACATATATATCCACCACATAAAGTGAATTATCGGGCTAATGTTTTTGCAATGAAGCAATGTGGTGTAGAATACCTAATATCAATTGCTGCAGTTGGAAGTCTTAAAAAACAAATAAAACCATGTGATTTTTTAATAGCAGATCAGTTGATAGATAGAAGTTTTAAACGTGCAACAACTTTTTTTGAAGATGGAATCACAGTTCATGTTGGGTTTGCAGACCCTTTTTGTAAAAGACTATCTGATCTTGCTTATGATGCAGTAAAAAAACAAAAATTAGATGTACATCGTGGAACCTATATATGTATGGAGGGCCCACAATTTTCAACACGGGCTGAATCGAACCTGTATCGTAGTTGGAATGTTGATGTAGTTGGTATGACACTTGCACCTGAGGCAAAACTTGCTCGTGAAGCAGAGATGTGCTTATGTGGTATACTTAATGTTACAGATTATGATTGTTGGTATGAAGGACAAAAAGATGTAAGTGTTGCTAATGTGGTAGAAAATCTTAAGAAAAACGAGAAAAACACAGCAGAAATTATTAAAAGGCTCGTTCCAACGATAAAATACATACGTGACTGCGAGTGTAGAAATGCACTAAACTATGCTTTGATTACAAAACTAGATTTAATCAAAGAAAAAGGTAATCCTCAGGTTAACAAAGTACTTCTAGATCGTTTTATGAGGTAATAAAGAATTATTTTTTCTTAATGTTTCTATATGAGAATATATACAATAAACCCCAGATTACTGAGTTGAAAAAATCTGCTGCAAAGCTTACCCAAAATCCCATTACAAAAAAGTTAAGTGTAAGAATAATAAGGCCTATGGTTGTAAGACTTGAAGTATAAAGATTCAGACTAATTTTTCCCTTCCAAACCTCTCTTAATTGTGGCAAGAGAATAAAACCAAACGCAAAACTTACAGTTGCTATTATTATATCATGAATATTTGGTGAGTGGCCAAAAAGTTTGGAAATTATTTCTGTGATCATTAAAGGCAGAGGAACCATAGATTATAAATAAAACTTATGCATCATGATTTCTACTCTTAATTATTGAAAAATATGTTGGGGAAAAATGAAAATAGCTGTAATAATATTTGTGCAAATGTTACTTTTAAGCGGAGCAGGTTTAATTGACGCATTATCACTAGAAAAAACGATTGTAGAGGATTTTGATCCATTAGTCGATATAAACATCACAGTTGAGATACTAACTATAAGGGCTCTTTATGAAATTGATGATTTATCTGAAGCTGATTTTTTTGCTAAAGTATGCATTAATGACCAGAAATTTACAAGTGAAATCTGGCATAATACAAAATATATCTACGATCCACGATTTTTAGTAACTTTAGACGTCCCAGATGATCAAGAGTTTGTAACAGTAAAAATTGAGTTATGGAACTCAAATGACGAGGATGCTATATGTGACATTGGAAATGAAGATGATTATATTGAACTGCAATATAGTATCAAAACAGGACGTTGGACTGGTGATGATCAATTAGGAGACCCAAGCGGTTATGGTAGATTATGTGGTTGCGATGATGGAAGTATATATGGAGATGAAAGAGATTGTGAAATATGGTTTAACATTTATCAAAATGATTTTGACAACGATGAAATACCATATTGGATCGAGGTAAATGAATATGGAACAGATCCTGAAATTGACAATACAAATGACGACACTGATAAAGATGGCATCCCATTAAAATGGGAACATACTTGGGGTTACAACCCAATAGAGGCAGATGATCATAAAAATATTGATCCTGATGAAGACAGTATTAATAACTACGAGGAATATCTAACATCAGCATTTTTTTCTGATCCATTTAGACAAGATATTTTCTTAGAAGTTGACTGGATGGAAGAAGGGCCTAATGGAGAAAAAAGCGTTATACCTGAAAAAGCAAAAGATTGTTTGAAAAACCCTTTTCATAGAAGAAATATAGTTTTCCATTTGGACACCGGCGAAGAAAATGGAAGTGAACTAATATCCTTTGAAGATAAAACAAATCAAACAACATTACTTGAGATATACAACGATTATTTTACTCATAACATAGAAAATAACTGGCGTCGTGGAGTATTTCATTATGCAATAATAGTAAACCTTTGCGATATGAAAGGCTATGCATTCAGCGGAGACACAGCACCTTATTGGGGCTATATTCCTGGTACGAACGGTTTTGTAATATCAAGTAGTCAGATGGAAAAAAACACAAAAAAAATAATATACGAAGATAAAACATTAGAAAACTTCTATGGATCTGCAATGATGCATGAAATGGGACATAACTTTGGAATAAGATTCGGAGAACCAATTGGTTGTGACAACTGGTTTGCAAAATATCCTTGGCAAATAAGCTTCTGGCTTATTAGGAACTACAGAAGCATTATGAATTATCAATATACTTACCGAATTTTTGATTATTCAGATGGTTCGCATGGTTGGAATGATTACAACGATTGGGAAAATATAGATCTAAAGTATTTTGAACAACCATGAAATGGAGGAAACAATGGTAGAAAAAATAAAACTGGCACAAGGTGCCGGTGGAGAACAGATGGATAAACTCATAAAAGAAAAAATTTTGAAATATTTTAAAAAAAATCAAGGTGACGCAGAAGTATCTCTTTTGATGCTAGATGACTCAGCAGTTATTGACGATATTGTTTTTACTACTGATTCTCACACTGTTCATCCAATAATTTTTCCAGGAGGCGATCTTGGTTCTCTTGCTGTTGCTGGTACCATTAATGATATAGCTGTTATGGGTGCAAAACCAATTGCTCTTTCTGCTGGTTTTATAATTGAAGAAGGGCTTGATATAAATATTTTTGAAACAATTGTCAAAAGTATGAGTATTACTTCTGAAAAAGCAGGTGTGCCGATTGTCACAGGTGATACAAAAGTTGTTGAAAAAGGCGCAATTCAAGAATTTATGATAAACACTAGTGGTATAGGAAAAAGGCATATACTTCTTGATAAAAACATTAATGAAGTAAAAAGATATAGAAAATTTAATAGCCGTTGGCTTCTTGATTCAAATATTAAAAATAGTGATGTAATTATTCTTTCGGGTAATATCGCGGAACACGGTGTTGCCCTTATGAGTTTTCGTGAGGGTTATGGTTTTGAAACAACTATTAAATCTGATGTTACACCAGTTAATGGTTTAATAGAAAAGGCTTTAGGTGTTGGTGGTGTTGTTTCTGCGAAAGACCCAACACGAGGTGGTCTTTCAAATTCAGTAAATGAATTTAGTGAAAAATCAAAAACAGGAATAATTCTTTATGAAGAGGAAATACCAATTCCCCTAGGAGTTCGTTCCGCTTGTGATATGCTTGGGATTGATCCTTTAGAAATTGGAAACGAAGGAAAAGTAGTTTTTGGTGTTGTAAAAGAAAAAGCAGAAGATGTTTTAAAAATAATTAAAAAACATCCCATTTGTAAAAAAGCAGCAATTATCGGCGAGGCAACTAATAAAATTAAAGGTGTTGTCCTTGAGACAATAGTTGGTGGCAAAAGAAATCTACACAAACCAATTGGTGACCCAGTTCCAAGAATTTGTTAATCATACAAAATTAAGGAAGTTTTAATAGTATACTTATTTTTGTATTCTTTTATGATATACTTATGAAATAAACTTGCTGTTGCAGCTAATAATTTCGTAAACGCAATTACATCGCTTTTTTAGGGATTTGCATAATATTTGTTTTTTCTATGTTGGTTATCTTCCGCCAGCACCTCCACCACCAAATCCTCCACCGCCGCCGAAGCTTCCTCCACCATGAAAACCACCACCAGAACCTTGTCGGATTGACATTATCGCATAATTAACAGAGTAAAATGATCCATACATAAGTGGTACAAAATTTGCTTCGTGGATATTTATATTCAGTTTCTCCATTGCTTTTGCAACTTTTTTACCAACACCCAAAGCAGTACCATAAACCAGCCATTCCTCCCATATTATAATATCCTGCATTTCATATTTTTTAAGCTGAGCCATATCAGATAAAAAATTTTTAAATGAATCCCATTCAAGTTTTTCTTTATAGTAATCCTCTTTCCAATGACCAAATAATGCAGGTGGTGCTGAATAGGCAATTAAAGATTGAATTAAAAGTATTAACGATAAAATAAATGTTTGATATATCATTGGATATATACTCGCCCATTTAGCAAAAGAAAAAAACAATAAAGGTAATAAAATTACACTTAAAAAAGTAAAAATCAGTGGATAGCGTCTACCGCTTATAAAAAAATCTTTTAAAAGATCAGATTTAGCAGTTTTTCTTAAATAATTCATATCGTTATTAATTTCATTTATAGTAGATAATCCAAATTGTGTATTGCTTATTTTACTTTCAAAACCATCTAAATTAAAAACATTATTATTACTCCATCTTTCTATAAATGAAAAAACTCTTTTTTCGTATTCATCTAATTCTTCACTATTTTGATTAATTTTAATTTCTAACGAACCCTCAGAATTTTTAAGAGTAATTATCTTTCTGTTATGAAAATCAAGTAAAGTAGAATAGAGTGCATTTTCATCAATTTTATGTTCTGGTTCTTTAAATACTAGATTAACCAACCATGGTTTTCTTTTTTTTGGAACAAAACTAAGATACTCTGGTACAATATAGTCTTCTTCTCTTCCTTTTATGAAATAAATAAAAAGTAATATTAGTGCAAAACCAAAAGTTAAAACTAGCAACATGTAGTTTAAGATAGTATATATAGAATAACCTAAATCATAATAATTATTTGTAGACTCTGTTTTTTCCAATATATTTTCTTCATAACTTTTATATCCATATTTTATATTTTTTGAGACAATTTCAAATTCAATAAGGTTATTACTAGGACTTGAACCAGTAATGACATACTGAATATTACTTTTAGTAATATCCATATGAGGATGTGTATAAAGCTTAAAGATATCATTTTCAGGATCATTTATTACAATTCTAACATTTTTATAAGGAATATGTTCTTCTGCAAGTTTAATATTTATATGATAATACTCATCATCATATTCAACTGGTGGCATAATTTTATAATCTATTTTTAGTTCGTATTTTCCCTTATTAAAATAATTAGGATTGTAACACCCTATTTCATTATCAAAAGCCTTAGATTTAACTATAGAAGCATAATTGCTACTACCGCTTAATATTTCAACATCTCCCCTATAATCTTTTACATAAGGAATAAATGGGCAGCTAACATATGTAACTTCTATATGAGGAGAATCCAAATTTGAATTATATGTAACATCATCATCCCAATATCTATATAGCATTCTATATTCACCTGAAACACCAATATTAAATTCATATGTCTCAGTAAGATTTCCATCAGGCGAAAGTTCAACTATGTAATTTTCTACGATAAGATTACCAGAATTTTGAAAAAAATCGATAACTAAAAACCCAATAATTACAATAATTGTTACAAAAACTAATATTAGTAATAATTTACCTTTCTCTTTCAATCGTTTAACCCCATCTCAGGTTTATTATCGACTTCTTTTTCAAATTTAAGATATTCTAACTTTTTATAAAATAACAGTTTTGCAACAAAATTTGAAGGAATAACCCCCAATTTTGTGTTGTATTCCTGAACAATATTATTATAAGTATATCTTTGTCTAGATATCTCCCCTTCAACATCTTTTATTGCATTCATTAAATCAATAAAATTTTTCGATGCTTTCAAATCAGGATAATTTTCAACAATAGCAAGAATTCTTTCAAGAATATTTTTTGATTCACCATTTATTTTATCTATTTCCCCTGTTGCAATATCTTGACTAACAAGACTTCTCATCTTTGTGATATTTTCCATTACATTTTTTTCAAACTTAGTATAACCTTTAACAACTTCTACAAGCTGAGAAATCATATCAAGTCTTTTTTTAAGAGCAACTTTTATCTGACTAAGACCTGCTTCTGCACCATTATTTAATCTTTGAAACTTGTTATAAATTGTAATGAATAAACCAATTATAATAATCAAAACTAAACATAAAATCGCAATCCCAATTATAAAAATCATGAACTAATGTAGCATTTGAAAATTATTTAAGCTTAACTTATTTTTCGGACAAAAAATTAAAATAAGGAAAGTAAAGATTAAATTTCCTCAAGTATTTTTAATACAAATTTATATGTTTTATCAACTGTACTAACGTGTACTTGTTCTTCTGGTGAATGAGGATATTTAATAGTTGGACCAATACTAATCATATCCATATATTGATATTTTTCACCTATTATCCCACATTCAAGTCCTGCATGAATTGCTTCAACTTTTGTTTCTTTACCGTACATATCTTTGAATATTTTTTTAGAAATTTTTAGAATATTGGACTCAAGATTAGGTTTCCAACCAGGATATGGTTTCTCTTCTGTCACTTTTGCTCCTGCTAAATCAGCGATAGCATATATACGATCACGTAGGTCTTGTAGCGCAGATTTAATTGAACTACGTGTACTTGTATGAATAAGAACATTTTTTTCATTAAATGAGATAGTTGCTAAGTTTGTTGAGGTCTCAACTAGATTTGGGATGTCGTAGCTTTTTTTATCTACTCCATGTGGTAGACTATATACTAGATTCAGTATTTTACACTGAGATTCCTCAGTTAATATTGTCTGTATTTTTTCAGTGTTTTCAAAATTTACTCTGAAGTTCGGGTCAATAGGTTTAATTTCTCCTAGTATATCTTTTTCTTCTTCTTTTAATGCGGCCATAAATTTGTTTTTTTCTGATTTATCAATCATGATTTTAGCATATGCTTCACGTGGTATAGCATTGTGTTTATCACCACCTTTTATTTCAGAAATATAGAAATGATGTTGATCACAGGTTTTCCATAGCATTCTTGCTAAAAGTTTTATCGCATTACCACGTTGTTCATGTATATCTACACCTGAATGTCCACCACGTAGACCAGATACTTTAACAATCATACTCTCAAGGTTACTTTTAGCTGGCTGAGTTTTTATTGGTAACTCAATCTTGGAGTCACCACCACCAGCACAACCAACTGTCAAAATTCCAAAATCTTCACTATCTAGATTAAGCAGTATTCTTCCTTTTATCATGTCTTTTTCCATTGCAAAAGCACCAGTCAGACCAGTCTCTTCATCAATAGTAAATAAACTTTCCATTGGCCCATGCTTGATAGTATTATCTTCAAGTATTGCAAGACTCATTGCAAGACCGATACCATTATCTGCTCCAAGAGTCGTACCAACTGCTGTAAGAACATCTCCATTAAGTTTTAGTTGAATAGAATCTTTTGAAAAATCAAATTTAATGTCACTGTTTTTTTCACAAACCATATCTAAATGACCCTGAAGTATTACACCGGGTTTGTTCTCCATGCCTTTTGTAGCAGATTTACAAATAACAATATTACCAATTTTATCTACTTTGTATTTGAGATTGTGTTCTTTTGCAAAATTTACAACATATTCACGGATTTTTTCTTCGTGTTTGGAACAGCGAGGTATTTTACGGATTTCATCAAAATGTTTCCAAACAATTTTTGGTTCAAGATTACGAATTTCAGACATAAATCATATCCTCTCATATTCTAAAATAAAACATGGAAACAAAATATAAAATAAAAGGTTTGTTACAAAACCATTTATATAATACTCCTTCTATTAACCCAAAAAGGTTATTGTTTCGGAGGCATAGATTTTTATGGATTGGGGTATGAAAAACAGAATTAGTAAGATAATTAATCCAAAAGATGGACATACTGTAATGCTTGCAGTTGATCATGGTTATTTTATGGGACCAACTACGGGCTTGGAAAATATAAAGACTATGACTGATCCTCTGATTAAATATGCTGATACTCTTATGCTTACTCGTGGGGCTCTAAGAAATTACATAGATCCAGAAACAAAAATTCCAATAGTTTTACGTGTATCTGGTGGAACAAGTATTCTAAATGAAAATAACTTGCTTCATGAGGGAATTATAGTTGATATTGAGGATGCAATACGTCTTAATGTTTCAGGTGTTGCTTTTTCAATTCTTGTAGGTCAATCATTTGAACGTGATACAATACTTGGGCTGACTAAGTATATTGATGAATGTGAAAGATATGGCATACCTGTTCTTGCAGTGACAGCCGTTGGTAAAGGTCTTGGCAAAGATGCAAAATATCTTAGTCTTGCAAGTAGAATGGCGGCGGAACTAGGTGCGCATATTGTTAAAACGTATTATTGTAAAGACTTTGAAAAAGTAGTAGAAACATGTCCAGTGCCAATTGTTATTGCTGGTGGGAAGAAAATCCCTGAGCAAGAAGCACTTCAGATGGCCTATGATGCATTACAAGCAGGTGCTATTGGTGTTGATATGGGTCGAAACGTATTTCAGAGTAGTGACCCTGTTGGTATGATTAAAGCAGTAAATGCTATTGTTCATAGTAAATACAAACCAAAAGAAGCATTTGATGTTTTTAAATCAAATAAAAAATAGATGAAAGAGCTGATATGTATATGGATAAACTTTATGAAGAATCAGAAACAGGATGTTGTCCACGTTTTAATCCTGAACCATGGAATGAAAAAGAGATTGTTTTTAAAGATAAATTATTTGTTAAAGACCAATCAAGAAGTTTTTTACACATTCCTGTAGGGTTTGGGAAAATGATGGTTAAAAACATGGAGCTGATCAAAGATGCAGATGCTCTTAACCCAAAACCATTAATGCTTTCGGATGAAGGATCTGCTTGGAAAACAAATATTTATATTGCAGTAAGCAAAGAAGTACCAGGAGCAGAAATGACAAAGATATCTGGTATATTTTTAACAAAAGTCTTTGAAGGACATTATAAGAACATGCAAAACTGGATGGAAGAAATGAAAGAATATGTTAAATTAAAAGATAAAGAAATTAAAAAAATGTATTTCTTCTATACAACTTGTCCACACTGTGCTAAGGTATATGGTAAAAACTATACAGTTATATTAGCAGAGGTTTAGATAAAAATTACTCTATCATAAATTTTTTTCAATTAAAAACTCGATAACTTTAAATAAAAAACATCATTAGCATATCAAAAACTTAAAAAAGGAGGAAAAGAAAATATGGATTTAATATGGATAATTGTGATTATAGCATTAGTAGTTATATTGGGAATTATACTATGGATTTTAAGCTATTTTAACAGAATCATTAAATCAGAAAACAGAATAGATAACTCTTGGGCACAAATTGATGTACAACTAAAACGTAGAGCAGATCTTATTCCAAACTTAATGGAAACAGTTAAAGGTTATATGAAGCATGAGAGAGAAACTCTTGAAAGTGTAACAAAAGCACGTGCTGGTATAATGAATGCTAAAACACCACAAGATAGTATAATTGCTGATAACCAGCTCACAGGTGCATTAAAAACTTTGTTTGCAGTTGCAGAAAGCTATCCTGATCTTAAAGCGAATCAGAATTTTCTTAATTTACAAGATGAATTAACACACACTGAAGATAAAATATCATATTCCAGGCAACATTACAACGACTCTG
>JALHTX010000127.1 GCA_022866015.1 Thermoplasmatota archaeon | reverse complement strand
GGGACAACATACTATATAGTTGATATAAACAAAGATGGACAATTTGATACCTTCTACAACCCAATTATTAACAAAAGCACAGCATTGCAATTAGAAAATGGGAAATACAAAATTGATGTAGATAGCGATGGAAAAACGGATCACCTTTATAATCCAGCTAGTGGACAAACAACAGTTTATAAACCTGAAGAAGGAAAAGGTTTCCCCTGGCTATATATAATAATTTTACTGATAGTCATAGTCATCATACTAATACTTGCAGTGCTGTTTAAAACAGGGTTCTTATATGTAGAAAAAAAATATGAAGACGAGGAAAATGAGGAAAATAAAAAATAATCTAATAACTCAATAAGTAGCGAATCAAAAATCTAAAAAAACCATGAAGAAGTAAAAAAATATTTTTTACTTCTTAAAACTATTTTTTTCATAGTAAACAACTAAAATAAAAAATGTTTTTACGGTGTATTAAAAATAATTCTGGGCTAATGGTTAAGGTGTTTATAAACAAGGTTGAACCGCTTGAAAAAGAGAAATATAGAGGATCAAGCCAAATGATAAAACTAAAAGGATTTATAGGACTTAATGAAATAGAACCTCGATAATAGGCATTCTGATTAACACCTAAATTCAAAATATTTATAACAAAACTTATGCCTTATGTAGCTTGTAAAACATGCTACAGTACAGGAAAATTTGATTATAAAAAGTGTAAGGGGACAAGAGAAATAAAAATCGGTTTTTTTAAAGAAAATTAAGAAATGCAAAAATTGTGGTGGCACTAGTTTTATAATATGCGGTGATAGTAAAGGTGAAGAAAGAAAATTGAGGTATATATTATAAATCATCACCTAATAAACAAGTGATTATTTAATTTGTATCTCTGTCTTTTCTTTCTTCATTAATAAATCATAATAGATAATCGTTAATAGTGTGATACCAAAAAAGAAACCAAATACAATCAATAAGAAATATTTGTAAGTAAGTAACCATGGAAATATTGTTGTCATCAGATAGACAAATCCAACTGTTGAAAAACAATGTATAATAACAACAAAAATAACTCCAGATTCTTCCATTATTTTATGTATGTATTCTTGGATATATAGTTTTTTGGAGGTTATCAGTAATTCAGAAAAATATGGGTTAATTGATTGGTTGATGAAGGGAGGTATGAAAATAATTGGATAGGAATAAAATCATACCGAATTACCAATCAACTCCCCAATTAACAGACGGGAAATATGTTTTATTTATAAACCTTACTATGAAAAAATAATTTAAAAAATAAGAAAAAAAGAGTTGAGCTAGGTTTTTAGTTATAGTAATATTGGTTTAGTATTTTTTCATAGAAAGGAAAACGCTACCATTTCTAATGCCGATCCCAATGCTGTTTCTAATGCCATTCAAGACCATCTACTACGTAGATGGTCTCACTCAAGCATAGGCATTAACCATATGACATAGCATTAGAATAGGATAGGTGATGCCATCAAAAGATATTAATATTAATCTATGTTTATTTTGAATCATTTTCCTATAGAATAGATGTGAACGAAATGAGAGTTTAACAATTTGTTGTTTTAAATCTTTTTATTTTTGATTTTGTATCATAAAATATTATTAATAGATAGATTTAATAATAAACTAATTATATTATATTATATTTGGGGAGGAAAAATATTATGGGTAAAAAGAAAATAGTATGTATAGTTGTATTTTTATGGATTACAATTGGGTCTTTTCCACTCACCGCGAATATGATATCTCCTGATATAAAAAATCATATTTCTATAGACGATGTAAAGATAATAAAAACAAAAGATCAGAACTCTCTGATACAACAGCAAAATATTCTTATCTTTGGGTGCGCCGGGGATGCTGTTACGCTTGATCCAGGACAAGCAACAGAGGGGGAGTCTACCGTAAGAACTGATAATATCTTTGAAGGACTTGTTATGTTTAAATCTGGGAGTACAGAGATACAGCCTTGTTTGGCGACATCATGGAACTTTTCGCCGGATGGAAAGAATATCACCTTTAACTTAAGGCAGGGTGTAAAGTTCCATGATGGAACTGATTTTAATGCTGATGCTGTGGTTTTTTCATTTGAACGACAGTACAATACAAGTCACCCGTATCATCAATATGGTGAATGGATGTATTGGGACTGGTTATTCAGTGACATAGAGAGAGTT
>JALHTX010000126.1 GCA_022866015.1 Thermoplasmatota archaeon | reverse complement strand
CATTCTATGCAGTTTGTAGGCCCACCATTTACATTCTCATTTAAACAAATTGGTACGAACTGCGGAGCTTTAGGAATACATTCAGCAGTAGAAGCCGAAAACGTTGTCTATTGGATCGCGGATGGTGCATTTTATCTATTCGATGGGGTAATAAAACAAATTCCTTGTTCAGTTCAAGATTATGTATTTCAAGATATAAATACCGATGAACACGCTACAATCTATGCTGGAGTTAATCTTGAGTTTTCAGAAGTTAATTGGTTCTATGCATCAATAGGATCTACAGTAATAGATAAAGTAGTAACTTATAATTATCTTGAAAGATTATGGACTATTGGAACTTTAGCTAGAACTACTTGGGCTTCTAAAGACGTGTTTGCAAATCCACTTGCAACTAAATATATGCCAAATTCAACAACACTTGCTCAACCTACAGTTATTGGTTTAACAGCTGGTGTATCTACTTTATACGATCAAGAAAAAGGAACGAATGATGATACAAGTGCAATTACAGCTTATGTTACTTCTGGAGATGTTGATATTGTAGATGGAGATAATTCTTTATTTATTAAACGTTACATTCCAGATATGAAAGATCAAGAAGGTGCGGTTAATATGCAATTCCTAGTAAGACAATATCCAGGTTCAGTTCAAACTGTTGCATCAAGCACTATTGTATATTCAACAACAACTAAAGTCGACATGCGCGCGCGTGGGAGACAAGTTGCAATTAAAATTATAAGTACAGATGTTGATACTAAATGGAGATACGGTACATTAAGGATTGATGGTCAACAAGATGGTTTAAGATAATGTCAAAACTAGATCAACCCAGATTAGCAAACGCTACAGTAGAATATAATCAACAACAGATGGATCAAATTATTAGAACATTAGAGCAGATGGTATTACAATTAAATAATACCTTTACACAAGATGTACAAGATGTTAATGAAGCTGAATCTTGGTATTTTATAAGAGTATAAAGAAAAATGTCTAACGTATATAAAAACGCAATCTACTCGCCCACAACTACGGCTAATACAACCGTATACACTTGCAACGCTACGGCAAGAGCGGTTATTCAAACTATACAAATTACAAATCAATCAGGAACACATGCTGTGCAAGCATATCTTTATAAAAGTGCTAATAGTACTACAATTGAATTTGCTCATGCATCATTAGGTGCAAATGATACAGTTAATATGTGTAAAGGACCTATTATATTACAAGAAGGAGATGCTATATTAATAAGTACAGCTTCAACAGTAGTAAGTGGTATTGTATCAATAATGGAAGTGAACAGAGGATCATTAACAACGTAATGAAAGAAATAAAAGTACTTTGTGATTCAGAGATCACAATTATAAATTTAAAGACCGGATACATCTATAAGGATGAAGCAGAAGTTCAAGCTGATACAACTGTTGATCCTAGTGATATTAGACGTGATGTTAAAATAATAGTTCCAGATATACCGTTATTCAATAAATCATAATGACGAACCTAGAGAAGAGAATCGCGTTCCTATCAACGCGGAACGTGGATATTAAAAGCGTTTTAGATATAGGCGCACATGAAGGTAATTGGTCAAGATTATTTCAACACTACTTTCCAGATGCTAATATCTTAATGATAGAAGCTGATAAAGATAAAGAAGAAAAATTAAAAGAATTAGGTAATTATAAGATAGCATTACTTGGAGATATAGACGGTAAAGAAGTTGATTACTATAAATCAACCGATGAATGTACAACTGGAAATACAATATACAAAGAAAATAATATTGTATCTAATTTTGTTGCTGAAAAAACAAAGACAATAACTTTACCAACATTACTTGGATCTAATAAAGGTTATGATCTTATTAAGATGGATGTTCAAGGATCTGAACTTGATATTATCAACGGATCTTTACCTATAATTAAAGATACAAGATTTTTAATATTAGAATTAAGTATATTAGAATATAATCAAGGTGCTCCATTAATTGCAAAAGTTATAGAAGAATTAAATAAGCTAGATTTTGTAATGATGGATATACTTGACTTTAATCATTCAGATGATACATACCTAGTACAAATAGATGCGTTATTTGCAAATAAGAAAAGGATAGATAGAGAAGAGTATGTTACCAAAAGGCGGTAGTGAGATTATAAAAGATCAATTGGTAAGTCTATTACCAGAAGGATCATTAGATGGAATTAACTTAATTACATCTGTGTGCCATCCAAGTCTAATTCAAAAAGATAAAATTAATATAGTTTGGCAGCAATTAAGCTACGATCAACCTAATGTTCAATACATGAAAGATCGTAAATTT
>JALHTX010000125.1 GCA_022866015.1 Thermoplasmatota archaeon | reverse complement strand
CCAAACAAACCAAAAGCCGCAGGTTCTGCAATTGTAAATGGTATTGATTTAATGTTAATATCAGAATTTGTAGTTTTTTTTACCATGTTTAATCACTCGAGTTTTAGGGGAAAATAATGAAGTTATAAATATAGTTTGCTTTTATTTTTTAATAGTGTTAAAAATTTAGAAAATTAAAGAAAAATTTAGTTTAAAGGTACATCTTTTCTAAGATCATCTTTCATTTTTCGACCAGTTTGTTCTTCCCATTCTTTAATTGTGACTGAGTGTTTCTCGCGTATCTTATCACCAATACCTATACCATTATATGTACAGAACGGCACAATTCCTTCCTCGGTTGCATAATGAATTACACAGCGTTGTAAACGGTCAACATTAAGGTTGAATGCATCCTGGAACCACATACTACCTACAAACAATGACTTATAATGAAAACCGCGAAGTGAATCATAGCTTCCGCCAATAGCAGCATCCGTTAACAATTTTTTAAGATTAAAACCATGTGGTGCTTTATCATAATCTACAAAACCGTCTATATTTTTTAAGAAAGCTGATGCGACCCTAATCTTTTTAAGAGGACCTTTTATTTGACTTTGCTTATCAATAAAATCAAGTAGTCCCTCTACATTTATGAAACGTGTAACTGGTAATGGATCACCATTGTCATCAATAAAAATATATGTTGCGCCGCCACAACCAGGATGAGCAGTAAATTCTACCTGTGATTTACCTTTAAGCATCTTTATTAATTTAGACACAGGAAAAACAAATGGCACAGGATAAAAATCATCACGAGAAATTTTACCATTAAATTCTTTTTCAATTACCTCCATCATCATCACATAGTCAACACGTTGTTTTTCTCTTTTATCATCTTTTATTTTTGTTACACGACCGCAGAAACTAATTGGCTGGAAGTTTACACCACGTACAATATCTATGTTTTCTAGAGCAAATTTTAAGATTTTACCTGTTTGATCAAGGTTTTTATCACCTATTAAAACAGGGACTAATACACATTTAAGATTTACTTTACGCATGTTTTCAATTGCTTTTTTGTTTTTTTCAATCCAAGGATTTGTTTCTTTTGTTACACCATCAAAACTCATGTAGACTGTATTAACACTTGCATCTTTTAGCGCTTGACAAAACTCTACACTTTCAGCAAGTTTCATGCCATTAGAATTTAATTGTACATGTGAATAACCTAATTCTTTTGCCATTTTTACTATGTCTAATATGTCTTTTCGTATTGTTGGTTCTCCACCTGTTATCTGTATAGCTTTTGATCCCATTGGTCGCTCGTTTCTAGCCATTATCATCATTTCACGGATTTTTTCAATAGATGGTTCATAGATATATCCAGATGCACCAGCATTCATAAAACAATAACCGCATCTAAGGTCACAACGATTTGTTACTAAAAGATTTGTTAGAACACTTTGAGACATATGTTTATCGTACAGTGCTGGTTCATCAAAAACACGTGTTTTTACATCTGGAGCATAACTACCTGTTACTAGGTATTTAATCCATTTATTATATAAATTTACATCTGAAAAATAGATATCTTTAAAGTTTCCATGTTTATCACATTTTTTAGTAATGTATACTTTACCGTTTTCTTCTACAATTGTTGCATCTATTTTTTTAAGGGTTCCTTCTTGATAGCATGTTGGGCATACTGATGATGTTTTTTCTAATTCTTTCATATGATCATACAACCTATAAATCAAATCTTAGATAATTGGGGGGTCTAAAATATATTGTTCTATTTAGCTTTAACTGTCTAAATGAACAACACCTGATATGTAACTCTTGCTCATGATTAAAATCTTCAAGGGCGTATATATTGGATTCTATATTGATACAACTTTAGGTAGGCCAAAAGGAAACAAAGATAGTAAACCAAGACCTAAATCTGGTTACTATATTAGAGAAGCAAATAAACGGGGTGGTAAGAAAGCAATTACTGGCAACAGGTAAAAATACATTAGCCAAATAAATGGGAATTATTTGGTATGAACTTATAGTCGTTTTTTCATATTTAATAAAAAATGTTTTAAGCAGGTGATTTAACAAATTTCTTTTTTTTATACTATCTTTTTTTACTTTCAATTACCCTCATAATTTCTATTTAAATAATAAATTCAATCCATTTTTTATGTCTGAAAATTGTCCTCGCTGTGGTCAAAACAAAGGTCTAAAAATAACTTATGTTAATAAAATGGATGGGACTGGTTTGCATATGCTTTGTACTAATTGTATAGATGTATTTTTTAAAAATCAGCCACCTAATATCTAACAATTATAGATTGACATCAAGGTTTTATAGATGTTTTTAACAAATAAGATGTAGGAAAAGATATTTAATGCCGGTCATTTATGATATTTTAAGGATTTTATATGGAGAGGACACATAAAAGAGGTGATATGGAAAAATGGAAAATAGGGAAAATAAAAATATAGAGCAAGTGATAAACAATGAAGAGTAGAATTATAACATTAAGCAAACCAAACTTTATAAAATATATTATTATAACCTAAGGTTTGTGTGTTTAGCAATACCTGGTAAGGTTGTTGAAATTGAAAGTAATAAATATCATGCAATTGTTGATTATGGCGAAGGTACTAAACGTAAGGCAAATATTTCTTTAGTTGATGTAAAAATTGGAGATTATGTATTGGTTCATGCAGGTTTTGCAATAGAGGTTTTAAATAAAAAAGAAGCAAGGGAAACAATTGCTCTTTTTAGGGAAATGTTATCTTTTGAGGAGGTAAAATAGAATTGTTTTCTCTTAGTGATAAGACGCTTGGACAAGATATCATTTCAAAGATTAAAAAAGAAAAAATTAAAGCAAAATTTATGCATGTATGTGGGACTCATCAAGATACTATTGTAAAACATGGTCTTGATAGTCTTTTAAAAAAATGTGGTATAAGTATTAGTCAAGGACCCGGTTGCCCGGTTTGTGTTACAACGCCTTTGGAAATAGAAAAAATGCTTCTACTTGCCCGAAATGGTGCAATTGTTACAAGTTTTGGAGATATGATAAATGTTCCGGGGGAGTATAAATCTCTTGGTGATATGAAAGCAGAAGGTTATGATGTTCGTACTGTTTATGGTATAGAAGATGCTGTTAAAATTGCATATGAGAATCCTTCTAAAGATGTTGTTTTTATGGGTGTAGGATTTGAAACTACAGCACCTGCAACTGCAGCAACAATTATTAGTAATCCCCCCAAAAATTTTAGTATATTTTGTTGTCATCGTACCATGCCTTATGCACTTAAAGCAATTCTTGATATTGGTGAACTTAAACTAGACGGTCTTATTGAACCAGGTCATGTTTCAACAATTATTGGAATTAAACCTTATGAGTTTATATCTAAAGATTATGGTATTCCACAGGTTATTGCTGGTTTTGAACCTATTGATGTTCTTATGGGCTGTTGGATGCTTGTCAAGCAAATTAAGCAAGGAAAAACATTTGTTGAAAATGAATATAAAAGAGTTGTTCATCAAGAGGGTAATATTAAAGCTCAGAAAATTTTAAATGAAGTTTTTGAACCGTGTGATATGAAGTGGCGTGGTTTTCCAGTAATTGCTAAATCTGGTTTGAAAATTAAGAAAAAATTTGAATGTTTTGATGCATCAGTTAAATTTGAAGATACTCTTAAGGATTTAGAAAACAAAGAGTTGCATGAACCCGAGGGTTGTCTTTGTGGTGAATTGTTAAGAGGTTTAGTTAGTCCTTTTGATTGTCCTTTGTTTGGTCAGGCATGCAAACCTGAAACACCTGTTGGTCCTTGTATGGTAAGTGTTGAAGGTAGCTGTAATATTGAGTATCGTTATTCTGAAAAATAATATATTTTTTTTAAATCAGTAAGAATATTACGGTAATAGTCGAAATATAATTAGCAACATTTTTATATATTGGTTAAATAAATATTTGTTATTGATAAGAAGGTGATAGAATCACGAAAACTAGCGATAAGAAAAAAGAACTAGATCAGCTAAGAAACGAATGGCGTAAAGAACATCGTATCATAAAAGGTAGGGTTATTTTATGGCCGGATAAACTTCCAGAACACATTAATGCTCGTGCAAGTAAAGTATATAACTGGTTTTGGAAAAATATATTGCTTAATCTAAATCAACAAGAGATACCAGCACTTATTTCAAATATTAAAAATCAGATAAAAAATGAATCTGATCCTAAAAAAATTCGTGTTTTTAGAACAATGATTGGTATGGCCGAGGATGCATATCAACTCAAAACACTTGAGGATATAATGGATTTTGATACAGAAATACAATATGAAAAAAAACCGATTTATAATTCAGAACAAGGAATTATTTATAAGGATGGCAAGATTTTTACAGCTGATTATTCAGAAGATGAAACAGAAATCATTGTAAGAGATATTGAAGGAATACTAGTTGATAGATTAAGCAGCGATGGAAATGGTAGTAAAAACATTGAAAAAACAAGAATTACTACTTATAAAAATTGGAATTATTTACAGGAGAATTAAGCATTCGCCAACATATAATATAATGAAGTAAGTTGTTTTTTGTAAAATTATTACTTATATTATTTTTATTTTGTTTGGTTTTTTCCAGACAAATTAAAGGCTTTTAAATACTTATAAAGATTATAGAGGACTTTGAATAACCCTCTTGTATTTGGCTTTTGCTGTTTTCAACCATGAAAACAGCCCAGGATTACTGTTTTCGCTAATGTTTTACCTATATTTTGTTGTTTTTCCTTCAGATTTTCTAATTGTCTACATAGCT
>JALHTX010000124.1 GCA_022866015.1 Thermoplasmatota archaeon | reverse complement strand
TTTTTGTGGAGTCTGCATCTAAAATTGTTGGTCAGAACCTTAAGAGGGGTGCTATTGTTGTTTTGGAATCTACGGTTTATCCTGGTGTAACTGAGGAGATTATGGGCCCTATTTTGGAGAAGGAATCAGGGATGATTCTTGGTAAGGATTTAAGATTGGTTATTCCCCTGAGCGGGTTAACCCTGGTGATAAGGAACATACTATTGATAAAATCACTAAGATTGTTTCTGGTATGGATAGACAGACAACTGATGTTTTAGCCGATGTATATGGGTCTATTACCACGGTTTATAGAGCAGAGGATATCAGGACAGCTGAGGCTGCGAAAGTAATTGAAAATATTCAAAGGGATCTTAATATTGCTTTGATGAATGAGCTTTCTATTATTTTTCATAGGCTTGGTTTGAATACTAAAGCGGTTTTGGATGCTGCGTCTACGAAATGGAATTTTAATCGTTATTACCCTGGTTTGGTTGGTGGTCATTGTATCCCTGTTGATCCTTATTACCTGGTTTTTAAAACCCAGGAGACTGGTTATCATCCACAAGTTATACTTGCTGGGCGGGCTGTTAATGATTCTATGCCTAAACATGTTGCTGATTTGACTATTAAAGCCTTAAATGAGGCTGGTAGCGTGATTAAAGGCTCTAAGATACTTATTATGGGTCTGACGTTTAAAGAGAACGTGGATGATACTAGGGAAACTCCTACTGTTGAGATTATTAAAGAACTTAAGGAGTTTAAATGTAAGGTTTATGGTTATGATCCTTTGTTGAGTAGAGAGGATATTAAGGGTTTTGATGTTGAACCAGTTGATAGTTTAGATGGTCTGAAGGTTGATTGTGTTATTATTACAGTTATGCATGATGTTTTCAAAAAGATTGATTTGAATCAGATTAAAAAAATGATGAATGATCCACCTATCCTTATTGATGTTCGGGGAGGTTTTAATCAGGCTGCTGGTAAAGGTTTTATTTACAGGAGTCTTTAAAGAAATATTCAAAAATTAGATATAAAAAAAATTTGAGTGTTGAATCATCTATATTTTATAGGATGAAGAGGGGTTATCCTTATCTTTATACAACTTTAAGGTTTAGATAGATATCTCTATAAGCGGTGGTATGGTCACTGTTGATTTTTTCATCAGCTATCTCTATATAATCGGTATCTCTACTGTATGCAGGTGTTGAATGTGTATATAGTAGAAAAACTAATCTGAAGTCGCCTAAATGAGTGATATTAAATATATAGTTATATTCCCATTGTCGTGTCCAATTCTCTACAAGATTTATTGGTGTGTGTTCAAGAGTTACATTGATTTTATTCATAAACCATAAATTGTTATAAACAGTTTTATTATTGTTTAATGTTTGATTATATATTGTTGTCTGGTTTACTAACCATACTTCAACAGTATAATTAATGGTTTTGTACTCATGATTTGCGATACCAATGATTATACTTGTGTTTTCACCAGCTATAATATCACGAGGATAATCATTACCTATACCACCTGAAGCAGTGTAATAAAATTCAGTGAATTTTTCTATTTCTTTTGGGGTTATAGCTGCATATACTACTAGGATTAATGCAATAATTACTGTCATAACAAGAATACCTGTAAGTGTTTTATCAAATCTGTTTTCATGTTTGGGGAGAGCTATATTAATTGTAATTGTAAATCTGTTGGAGGGTGGTGTTTGGTACCATCTGAATACGGCTATACTACCTATAATTAGAATAAATACTTCTAGTGTGAGAATAATCGGCCCTAGTTCAAATCCCCAACGTGTGTAATTTAAAATAATTCCAAAAATAGGTACTATGGCTAAGGAAAGACCTAAGCTTAAGGCAATTCTCTCAGTGAAGTCTATTCCTTTGTCTGTTTTTTTTGTGGGGAATAACGCACAGATTAACATATGCCCGGGTATGAAAATTATAATTGGTATGCTTAAGATGATTCTAAAAAGGTTGTTAACATCAAATATTATGAAAAAATATGCGATAATACTCCAGATTATGCAGAAGAGTAATGTAATTGGGTTTTTGTCAAATGTTAGACGCATAATTTCAGGTTAGATATTTACTAAGCTTATTATTCTTTTTGTAATAGATATTACGAAGATGATGAAAAAAATTGAGAGGAATAAGTTCATTCTAATTCTAAGGGAATCTGGGAGGTATTCATTTATTAAAGCTTTAGTTATAAGTATTCCAAGGAATATAAGTATAAAAAATATCTCCAAATCTGTTCCTGTTGCTAAAAACAAAAGTATTATGTATATGATGGTGACAAAGGTTATTTTAATAGAGATGTTTTGTTCTTTTTTTATTATATTAAGCTGTAATATTGCCGCTATTAAAAGGAGGGTTAGACTTAGTTTATTAGTTAAAGGATTTTGTATGAAAAGTAGTAGTGCAATGCTGGTTAGAGTTAGTATAAATCCTATTATCATTACATTAAAATTTATTTGAGATAACCCGCTTTTAAGTTTATTTGATTTTTCGTATTTTTTTTCTGGTTTTTCGAGGGGTATTTTAAAAACGTTTTTTTGTTCGCAGTTTGGACAGGAAATAACCGTATCTTGTATAAATTTGTTTTCTAATACGATAATATATTGACATTTTGGGCATATATATGGTGTTAGGTTTGTAGTTGGTGTTTGTTTATTTCTTACCTTTTTTTTTATTCTAATAGATAACATTTTTTGTTCAATTTTTCGTCTATATCTCTTCCGTTTATAAGTATATTGTTAAGTTTTTTAATATATAGAGGACTTTGAATAACCCTCTTGTATTTGGCTTTTGCTGTTTTCAACCATGAAAACAGCCCAGGATTACTGTTTTCGCTAATGTTTTACCTATATTTTGTTGTTTTTCCTTCAGATTTTCTAATTGTCTACATAGCT
>JALHTX010000123.1 GCA_022866015.1 Thermoplasmatota archaeon | reverse complement strand
ATCATGAGCTAGTACTATTGATGATACTGAAATCAATAATACAAGCACAATTAATAGACTATATATTTTTCTCATATTTTTAACACCTTTTTTTATACCATTTCAACAATGGTTTTAACAAATAATTAGATGAAACAACATATATATTTTCACCGAAAATTAGCGAAACATACCGAAACAAATAAAAAAAATTAGATTTTTTTAAGTCTAATCAAATTAGACATACCGATTTGCTCTTTTTCTATTAAACCTTTAAGTTCTAGGCCTCTTATATTTCTTGATACAGCAGCTTTAGGTATGTTTAATTCCCGTTGGATATCGGTTTGAGTTAGAGGAGTTTTTTTATCTATCAGTAACTTCATAATTTGCTTTTGTCTTTGATTTAGACCCTTAAAATCATAACCATCTTCCTTTAGATCATAGGTTTTTACTATTTCTTTTACAAAAATTCCAGCCAGAATAGCTATTAAAATGATTATAACTGCTATTAAAAATATAAATACAGGATCAAATTTAATAAATTCTTCTTCTGTTGATATTCCAATTTGGTATTGAACCTGTATCGCAAATGGTACATTTTCTCCAAAACCGTTAACAATTAGTTTACCCTGGTCCTCTTCAATTCTAATTGAACCTGTAGTTTTTATATAATTTATAGATGAGCCCTCAGGTAAAGTTAGAACATATACAAAATCAGTAAAATTTTCGTCTTTTGTTATGTTAAATAGCCAATAACTTTGTTTTTTTGATGTGTAAATCTCTGTATTTTTTATTAGTAGATCAGGATAGTTGGTTGTACCATCTATTGTTACAAAACCATATGAGTCTACATCTATTGTTACATCTGCGTAGTAATCTTGTGCAGATGTTGTTGGCAAAAAGATTATTAGAATTAGTAGATTACAAAGAAAGATTCGTTTATATATCTTAGTTAATTCCATTATAGACTCCTATGGATATTTTAAACACGATTAATAAGCTTTTAGTAAAATAATTGTTTTTTTACACTTATCAAATTTTCAAATAAAACATAAAGAACAATAAAAAAATTTTACAATATAAGACTTCTATCTTTTTTCTTTAATTAGTCGAGTATAACAAGGATAGAATTTTTCAATTGATTCAAGTTTCCAAAGGATAAAACCTAAATTATCCCCCTTTAAATTTTCGGTTTTAATTTTTATTTTTTTCATATTAAAAGCCCTTCTTGCATCAATATTATTTCTCTACTTGCTAGTTTAAATACTTTTCTATTATATATTTTTAAAAATAAATGTAACATTTGGTTTAAAAAAATATTAAAAATTACTATTTTGTTACAGAATAAAAAATCAGAATTTATCTTTAATACTATGCAATATAATCATTAAAAAAAAGAGATTTTTGCAATATTTATACTAAAAAAAATACGTTTTTAAATAATTCTTTAGCAATTTTTAATGAATAATTTTATAATTACTAATTGTATTATACCTCCCCCCGGATGCGTAATTCTTCCAACAGGAGGGAATTATTTTGTCTCAAATAATCGCAGAAGAACTAGCTAAAAAACAAAAAGAAATCTCTGTTGCAGAGTTTTTTGAAAGAAATAAACATATACTGGGTTTTGGAAATCGGACAAGAGCACTTATAACAAGTGTTAAAGAAGGGGTTGATAACGCATTAGATGCATGTGAGGACGCAAGTATTTTACCAGATATCTACGTTGAAATTAAAAACCATGATGACGGGGAATGTATAATAATTGTTGAAGATAATGGCCCCGGTATAATAAAACAACAGATACCTCATATCTTTGGAAGATTATTATATGGATCACGTTTTCATGCGATACGCCAAAGTCGTGGTCAACAAGGTATAGGGATATCTGCAGTGGTACTATATGGTCAGCTTACAACGGGCAAACATACAAAAATTATTTCAAAAATAGAACAAGATAGACCCGCGATTATAACAAATCTTGTTATTGATACAAACAAAAACCGTGCTGAGATAATAAACACTGATACAATTCACTGGGATAAACAAAATGGTACACGTGTTGAAGTTAGTATAATTGCTGATTTTAAACGTGGTAAAAAATATGTCTATGATTACTTACAAAGCACATCTATTGTTAATCCTCATGCTCGAATAACATATAAAGAACCTGATGGAACAATTCATATTTTTGAAAGAACTGCAGAACAGTTACCTCAAAAAGCAGAAGAGATAAAACCTCATCCATATGGTGTTGAACTAGGAACACTTATTAAAATAGCTAAAAATACAAAAGCTCGTCAGCTTAACTCTTTTTTAAAAACAGAGTTTAGTAGTATGGGCGATAGAACTAGTAATGCAGTTATTGAAAAAGCAGGACTTGATAAAAATATTAACCCTAAAGATATGACTCGTGATCAGTTTCTAGCACTTCATAAAACATTCAAAGAAATTAAAATAATGGCGCCATCCACTGATTGTTTATCACCTATTGGCGAAACATTAATAAAACGTAGTCTTAAAACTGAAACACAAGAGATATCTCCTGAGTTCATCATTACTTCTTCTCGTCCACCATCTGTACATTCTGGTAACCCATTCCAAGTTGAGGTTGGATTGGTTTATGGTGGTAATTTACCAAAAGAAGGACCTGTTAAAATACTAAGATTTGCAAATAGAATACCTCTTCTTTATCAACAAGGCGATTGCCTTATTACTCAAGCTATTTCTTCTATTGATTGGAGACGATATGGTCTTACTCAACCAGCAGGTAAAGGTATACCAACAGGCCCAGCGATTTTTATGGCTCATATCTCATCAACACAGATTCCATATACTTCAGAAAGTAAAGAAGCGATTGCTGATGTTGAAGAAATTGAAGATGAAGTAAAACTTGCATTTCGTGAATGCGCTCGTAAAGTTCAAAAACATATTAATAAAAAAGTAAGTCGAGTAAAAACACGCGAAAAATTTGATCTTATCACAAGGATTCTACCAGAGATTGCAAAAAAATCTGCTCATATGCTTGATAAACCTGTACCATCTTTAGATCCGATTATTACTAAAATTATGGATGTAGTATGGATTGAAGATGTTGTAGAATACGAAAAAGTTAATAGAAAACCTGTACAAACAACCCTTGCTCAGGAAGGAGCAGAAAAACCACGTGAAAACGTTATTACAAAAAGCAAAATTATGGTTGTAAACTATAAACGAAATTCTCAAAAGTTTAATCTTTATGCAATAATTCCTAAAGATGCAGTTGTTGGAACTGTAACACCTAAACCAATAAAGATTACTAGCAATTATATTAAATGGAGTTTTGACAGCATCCCACCAGCAGAGAAAGTTGATGTAAGCTTTGAACTTGCAGGACTTGAAAAAGGCGATTTTGATGAAAACGATTTATATGTAGAAAATATCAACCCAGCCTATGTAATTGGTGCGGATAAATGGGAGGGTGACTAAAATGGTTAATAAAGATTATAGCCAGGTTTTAACAAAAATTGATATGATAGCTGAAAAAATATACAATGATCTTCAAGAAACAAAAATACCATATCTTAATCTACCAACAAGAACCAAAGCAAATATAAAATTTGATGATAAACTAAGCGTTTGGAAATATGGTAAAAGCTCGACAGAAAGAAACGCAAAATCACTAGATGGTGCCTATATGATTCTTAGAACAATGTACATGGCTGATTTTATCAAAGAAATGATAAAAGTAAAAAAATCCTCGACACTAAGAGAAATGTATTATATATCAGAAGGCTGGGATCTTGCAAAGTTTCACTCACAAGATGAATCAAACCTTCTGGCTGAAGACCTAGAAGTAATAACAAATTGTATGCGTGAAGATTTCAAACTAAGACCTGAGGAAGATGGAGCACGTGTAATAGGAAACCTAACAATAGATGAAATGACACGTAACAATACAAAGAAAAAAATACACTGCCAAGATGATGTAGGTGATGCAGGATATAGTATACCTTATAATGTTGAAAAAGACAAAATAACAATTAAAAGCTGTGATGCAGATTTTATTGTTGCAATAGAAACAGGTGGTATGTTTGATAGACTTGTAGAAAACGGTTTTGATAAATCGAACCGCGCAGTTCTTGTACATCTTAAAGGTCAGCCTGCTCGTTCTACACGAAGATTTATTAAAAGATTAAGCACTGAAAAAAAATTACCAGTCTTAGTTTTTACAGATTGCGATCCATGGAGTTATCGTATTTTTGCAAGTGTAGCATATGGTGCAATTAAAACTGCACATATATCTGAATACCTCGCAACACCTTCTTCACAATATCTAGGAGTAACACCATCAGATATAGAAAATTATGAACTGCCAACAGATACCCTCACAACAGAGGATATAGGTGCTTTGAAAAGTGAACTTACAGACCCACGTTTTCAGGATAATTTTTGGAAGGGAGAAATAAAACTGCAACTAAAAATGGGTAGAAAAAGTGAGCAGCAGGCTCTTGCAAAATATGGTTTAGATTATGTAACAGATACATACTTACCAGAAAAACTATCTGAGATGGGAATTATAAAAAAATAAATAAGAATTATTTTCCTATTTCTTTTGTCTCGTTTTTACTCCAAAGTTCATTAGGTGGTATAATTAGAGTTCTAAGACGTAAAATGTTTT
>JALHTX010000122.1 GCA_022866015.1 Thermoplasmatota archaeon | reverse complement strand
TGGGGAGAGTTGGACTCCTTGGGCTTGGACTTTTAATTGTCCTAATGGAACTGGTTATTATGAATTTTACAGCATCGGAGCAAATTATAGTATTGATGAAGTTACTCCAGGTTCTGCTGATGCTAGCTGTCATGTGAATTACAGTGATTGGAATAGGTTTGGTTATTATCCGGTTGGTCAAAAATCAGATAATCTTACGAATGTTTTGCAGGGTTCTAATTTTACATGTCCATCCAATAGCATCGCTAATAATATGACTGTGTGGATAGAAAGCTGGGACCCTAGTACGGATATATCGTGTGCTATATATAGAGTTGATAACGGAACTTTAGTTAATTATACTGAACAAAAAACTATTGGTATTTATCAAGGTTGGGTTACTTTTAATTTTACTGGAGAACCATCTTTAGTTGCAGGTACTAAATATTATTTAGTCGCATGGGGCGATGGTGGACATACACGATATAATATAGATGCTTCATATCATATACGTGGAGCGAATGAAACTAGTTATGCATATCCTTCTTTCCCAAATAATATTTCTACTATTCCTGGAATAAAAACTTGGGATAATCATGTTCTATCTATTTATTGCAGGTATACTGAATCAGGGCCTTTAAAACCTGTAAATAGCAATCCTTATCCCGCAAATAAATCAACAAATATACCGTTGACTCCTGCTGTATTATACATTAATGTAAACGATGCAGGTGGGCATCTTATGAACATAACATTTCGTACTAATGAGTCTGGTACTTGGTGGAATGCAGACACAAATAGTAGTGTAGGTAATGGAACATATTACTGCTTAAATACAAGTTGGATAGATAGTTACTCTACTAAATATTGGTGGAGTGTGAATACCAATGATGGTGATGGTGGCTGGGATAATGATACATATTATTTTACAACAAGAGCAAGTTATAAACCAGATGCACCAGGTAGCTTTACAGCATTGGCTAATAATAGAACAAAAATAACTTTGACTTGGACAGATGACACAGTTGTTGATTCTACACGTATAGAGTGGAATTCAGGTGAGGATAGTACTTGGAATGTTGGCGACCATACACTACTTTATAATGGTAGTGCAGAAACGACAACACATATTGGTTTAGACCCTAGTCAAACTGTTTACTATAAAGCCTGGTCTTATAATGTGACAGATAAATTATGGAGTAATGGAGTAACTACAAATGAAACTACTGATAGTAATAGTGTTCCAACAGCATCTCTAATTAATCCCTCTCCAAATGGTACAACAGAGGTAAGCATATTGCCGATTTTAAATGTTTCAGTATCAGATAGTAATAGTGATAATGTAAGTGTTACATTTTATGATAAATCACATAATAGTATAATTGGTACTGATACAGTAATTGGAGGAAGTGGTTATGCAACTGCTACATGGTCTGGATTAGGATATAATAAAGAATATAAATGGTATGTAAAAGTTGACGATAGCTATAATAATTCAATAGAACCTGATGGACCTGGAAGTTATTGGAATTTTACAACAGGTGCTAACTTGCCACCATATTCACCAGTGCTTGTATCTCCAGCAAATGGATCAACAGGTCTTTCCAGAAATCCAACATTACGTGTAAATGTTACTGATCCTAATGGTGGTACATTGAAAGTGTCATTTTATAAATCTGGTGGTATTCTCCTTAGTACAGTTACAAATGTTGCTAGTGGTAGCTCTGCGTCATATGTTTGGTCTGGTCTGTCTTATTTAACTAATTATAGTTGGTATGTGGTTG
>JALHTX010000121.1 GCA_022866015.1 Thermoplasmatota archaeon | reverse complement strand
TCAGCTAAAAACATAATAGATAACGGCAATGGAAACATAATCCCAGAAACCTGCAGGATATGCAAACTAGTTAAAAATAGTGCAGAATGTGATTTATTTTATCAGGTATAATTTTTCACTCAATTAGGTCTATCTCTATTTCATTTTACAATAAAAAAAATTAAAAAAAATGTATAAAAACAACAACTTGTTAAATATTCTCTTTAACAATTGTCCCTCTTTTCTTCCCCTTTATCCTTTTTTTCTAGATTAGTAAGCTTCATAGAGGTATAATAATCAAAACAAATGGAGGTTCGTAGTGAAAATTACCTCTCTAAGGCTGATTTTCAATAAAAGTTTAGGCAAATAAAAAGTTATCTTGTCTTATTTGTCTAATTCTTATTTTTTATATTTTTTGGAAAGAAAACCAATGTAAAAAAGAAAAAAGATGAATTTACTAGTCAACATAGAATTGTTTTAGCTTCTCTTTATCAGGATTCAAGAGATAGTTCTTTCTAATAAAAAACATCGTTTGTAAAATAATTATATTCTTGGCTCCAGAATGATACATGGTTAACAATAATTCAGAAAACTGTTTAGCTTGTTTAATGTCATCAGCTGTAATCGTTAGCATCCAGTCATATTCACCATGGATATAAGCACTACTTTCAATGCAAACTCCAAATTTTTTGGCTAATTCTTCCGTTTCTGTTGAAATAATTTTATCGAGTGTTTCATCATCTAATCTTTCCATGGTTCTTTTTATCATTATAATAAAATGCTTCTTTCCTATTTTCTCATCATCAAAAACAGTAGTATATCCCCAAATCAGTTTTTTTTCTTCTAAATTTTTAATTACTCGCCATACTTTTTGTCTTGAAAAACCACAAGATTTAGCAATATCGTTTATGCTTTTATTTGCATTTTTTCTTAGTTCTTCAATTATCCTTTTTTCATCTTGGTCTATTTGTTTTACACTACTTTTTGGCATATATACGAAAATCTTAATCTGGTATAAAAAATTAATCAAATATGAAATAAATAGTTTATCTTGTCTTTATTTGTCTAATTCTTTATTTTTTTAAAAAGATATTTATATAATAAAGATTATAATTATATAATACTGGGTCTAGTTTGATGGAAATTAGAATTTTAAAAATCCCATCTCTCATCCAACTCCTGTTTCTTCCTCATTACTAGGCCCATCCTATCTTCATTATACTAGAACCAACTACATATTTTATGATGTATATACTATTCATAAGATTTAAATTAAGATAATTTATATAATTTTATAAGATAGGAAATGTTTTTTTAAAAGGGTGGAGATAAAAAAAGATGATAAAGAAAATAATTGGTATTTTAGTTTGTACGCTGTTGATAACAACTTGTGTTGTACCAGTATATGGAGCAAATAGTGAGATTAATTTAAAAAAATCATCATTATCCCCAGGTGATTATCTTCGTTTTATATTCTTTGATAAACATCTTCGTTCTTATAGAATTCATGTACCACCAAGTTACGATGGTTCAAATCCTGTGCCACTTGTATTAGTGCTTCATGGATTTCCTGGTACAGCTATGGAAATGCAAGATGTTGGTATGAATGAAAAAGCGGATGAGGAAGGATTTATTACTGTTTACCCTAATGGACATACAGATTGGCGAGATTTTAACGAAGTAAGATGGGGTCTATGGTGTTTAATTAATTTTCATTATTGGGGATTCTGTTTCAACATGTGGGCTTTTGATAGTTTTGATGATGTTGGTTTTATCCAAACACTTATTGAGAAACTTCAAACAACTCTTGTAATTAATTCATCACGAATTTATATCACGGGACATTCTAACGGAGCATGTATGTCGTATCGTCTTGGGGCTGAACTCTCTGAAATAGTTGCTGCTATTGCACCAGTTGCAGGGACTATTGGTGGAATATGGACGGGTCACCCACTTTATATTATTCCGAAACCTAAATATCCTTTACCTGTAATCATTTTTCATGGTATGAATGATTCCGCTATTCCTTACGATGGGGACCCAAATTGGACTATTTCTGTAAATGATTCAGTTACTTTCTGGGTAGAGCATAATCAATGTGACCCAAATCCTCAGATAGATATAAGCGAAAGTGGTAATATTATTAAAAGAACTTATGCAAACGGAAGCCTTGGTACTGAAATCGTACTCTATACTGTTGTAGATGGTGTACATGGTTGGTTTGGTGCTCCACCTGGAATTTTTGAATATCCTTGTGAAATTTCAGCAACGGATCTTATGTGGGAGTTCTTCGAGGCTCATCCAAAACAATAACCAGCTTCCAACTAACCATCTTTTTTTTATGCATTTAAATAATTTTATAACGTAAAATAAGCTATAAAAACTAATTGTTTATATACATTCAATAAAATAACACAAATCACGAAAAAGACAATATATATAAAGATATATCTTTTTCGAAAATAACACTAGATAAACTAAGGAGTAATACAAAAAACATTGTGGGGTTTTTATAAATGGCTAAGAAAATCAGAACGATGAGAACATTTGCAAGGACTGCTTCTAAATCAATGGAAAAAAAAATAGTGGATAATGCAAAAGAATTGATGGATGATCCATACATATTACTACCAGATTATGAAGATAGCTACTCCACTAAATATTTTAGTAAAATTAAAAAAACATTTAACAAGGTAAACAAGTTTAAAAATGACACAAAAAAACTTGAAAAATTATCTAATAAAAAAGATATTTCAGGGGCACTTGCTGGTGCATTACTTGTAGCTCATTCTGAAAAAGCACCTTATCTAGGAGTATTAAAATATACAACAGGTGATATAACCTATGCACAACGTGGTCGATCAGATAATGAAAAACAAGCAGGCATTCAACATTTTGATGATCCTGTTTTAAGATTATTATGTTTTAAAGATATTGCTTTGAAAAAAAATCTTCATCTTTACTCATGGGATGATAATTTTGTATCAACTGGCTTGAAACCAAATCCTCCAAAAGAGTTTATAAAATTTATTATTAGTCGATTAGGTTTGCATACAAGTTACAATATAACAGCATGTAACCATTTAAACCCAGAAAAAATTAAAGAAAAGCAAAATGCTGATGCAGATTATCTAAGGATTCACTGGAAATCAGCAGATGCAATAATTGGTTTTTGCGAGAATTGTAGTAAATCAAAGAAAAACACATTATTTGATATATCAAAATATATGATCGAATCAGATGTATCAAAAGATTTTGATATAACAGTAGTTGGACATACTATAAAATGTACTTCATCTAATGAACAAGAAACCAGATATATCAAGGAATACCTATCAGGTGAACTTACTGACTATGATTTTATTAAGAAAAATATAAAAGAAAGACATCAAGCTGTAAAAGATGCAAATGAAAAATTATTTGTTTTAAATGGTAAAAGCTATGGAAATGATGTAAATGATTTTATAAATGATTTGAAACCCAATGAATATGAACGAAAAGGACTTGAGTCAATTCTTGAAAAAATTGATGAACCAGTAATTTTTGATGATGTAACACCAAATAAGGTTTTAGAAAAATACTGGTAAGATAAAGGTTTGGCGGCTATAAAGGAAATTATTGATAATGATAAAATGGCTGAGAACTTTTATTTGTTAGATGATTCACCATCTGAGATTTTAAAACTAGTTTTTAATTATATTGAAAGACAAAAAATTCTATCTAAGCTTCCCACATATAGTTCATTACCACCACTGGCAAATTTTATAGACAATATTGCTAGAACCTATAAAACTTATGGTGAAAAAAAAGCACTTGGTGAGATTAAAAAAAGACCCGATACTCCAAAGGGTAAATCTATTGCTTATGCTTTTTTACTTTTCTTTGGAAAAGGTGAAGATAAAAAATGGCAGTTTTCTAATATCGAAATAGAGTTTGGAGAATCTTTGAAAGAACATGTTAAAAAACTTCTTGAATCAAAACCAGAAGATTATAATAAATATCTTCAAGATTTGCTAATGTTTAGTGGTTCATCTGAAAAGATATAATAAAAAAACAGGCAATATCCTTTTATTACTTGAGACTAATTATGTTTTTCAATAACAGAAAAAGATAGGGTTGCTGTTTTAAAAATCGTAGGGTTGAATGATTTATTATTAGACTCTTTGGAGTCGTTAATGATATATGAATCAAACAATAATCGGAACTGTCTTTGGTATCAACAATTTTTACATAACCAGCAAAATTTTCATTTTTTTCATCTGGTACAATAACCGATACATTAATTGTTTTTCCTCCATCGTCAGGTGTTAAATCCTCTCCAGAATCTGGTAAAAAAGTCCAGGTTCCCCAATCAGGCCAAGAAACAATTTCCCAGTCAATTGATGATCCTAGACTTCCATTATTCTGAATGATAAAACTTCCTGTAACTGTTAAGCCAGGTGAAACATCAACCCAGTTCAAAATACCACTTCCTCCAAGACTTCCATTTTGGCTAGTTGGATATATATCAACAATTATTCCTTCAAGTACTGTTAGTTCCAATGGTAATTCTTCGGGTAACATATACCATCCATTGTATGAACCATTCCAACCAAAATTAATATGAAAATAACCTTCATCATCATAGCCATCTACCACCATATTATGACCGGCATCCCAACCTTCATTGACTACAGCAATATGTGCAGGTAATCCTTCTAATATATTTGACTGCAGCCAATTATATACATCAGAACCTTCAGTTAAAAGTTCAATATCCTCAAAATAAAAACGCTGATATGATTGATAAGCTTGTGTAACATTAAAAGTACCAGATCCCGCTGGATTATAATCTTGTTCTGCTGCGATTCCACATGCAAAATTTAATGCTGCTTTATCATTATCTGTTAGCGGTATCTCGTTTTCATAGTTATACTGAAGTGTATTTAGATAGTTATTGAGTTCTGGAAATGAAGGAAAATCATATTTCTTAAAGTCATCATCAATTGTATATCTATTCCCCGCATAATTATGGTAATAATCATCCTCATCACTAAATTGAACATTTTGAGTTGTTCTATGATAATTTAAAATTTGAGCCATAGCAACTGCGGGACAACCAGCAACACTTCGATCTCCACTATCTAAATCAATAGGGCAGAAATTGTTGTATGGTGCATATTGACTCCATTTTGTATCAAGTAGAGGACCTACTTTTGATACAATGTTCTGTTGATTTATTTTTTCAAGGCTTGAATATTTTTGCCATTGTTCATCGCGATTTTTGATAATATCTTCAGAGATTAGATCGATATGATCAATACGACTAGAAATATCTGCTTTTAACATCTGTAATAGAATATTTTCTTCAGATATATCCCCAAATTCGTTTTCAAATGAGTAAGCAATAATTGGTGGAAGATACTTATTAGCAGGTATGACTATGTATCCCGTTGGATTTAAGAAAAATATGTACATAATAGGAGAGTCATCAACCCTTTTAATTTGAATTGATTCTGAAATAAAATAATCTGATGATTTACTCAAATAAATTTTTGTTTCCGCAACTTTTTGCGCTACTTCAAATCCAATTGATAAAATACTATTCTGTTTATATGAAATATTACTGCTGCTAATACTTGGTAAAAAACCCGCTCCTAAAAATCCTATTGTGACCAATAAAATCACTATTTTTTTTAGTTGATAATGTTTCAATATATAAATCCCTAAAAAACAATGCTCCATATAAGATATAAATTTATCTATTGTAATTAAATGCTAGTACTCTGCTTATCTATTATTCAACTGCAAAACAATTATTTATAATCTTTGTTATCATTTGAACAAAAAAATTATAATTTAGTCCTAATGATTTTCTTTTTTAATTAAATATTTAAACTAAAAAAATATATAAAAATTAAATAACATTAGAATAATTATTGATGTAGTTTGTTAAGATAAGTTTATACGACATAAAAAAAACCTTACAATGATTAAAATATATGTTGATAAACTATTTTAGCAAACTATAATACATTAATAAGATATTCTAAATATATTAGAAGAGATAGGAAAACAACTTACCTAATGTTATAAAATTATCTAAAATTTAGAAGTAAGTAAAAAATGAGAGGAAAAAGAATGGTAAAAACGATATTAGTAGTAGATGATGAACCAGATATACGACAAAGCGTAAAAATGATACTTGAAAAAAATAGTTATCGTGTTATTACAGCTGAAGATGGAGATGACTGTTTAGTAAAACTAAAAGAAATAAAACCCGACCTTATACTTCTTGATATTATGATGCCAGGTACACCAGTAACTGAAATTTTAAAACAGATAAAAGATATTAAAATTGCTTTTATGAGTGTAGTAAGGATATCTGATGCTAGGAAAAAAGGTTTAACAAATCTAGATAATGTAGTAGATTTTTTACAAAAACCATTTGATGTAACAGATTTAATAGATCGAGTTGAAACAATACTTGGTTAATAAAAAAATTGATAAAGAGAAGGATAATGGGAATAAAAGAAAAAAAAGAGTTTAGTATTAAAAAACTATTATTTTCAAAACTAAATAGTAAACTAACAATTATCTTTTTACTTTTTTTATTATTAGTTCTTTCAATATCAATTTATTTTTTTTATACAATGATTGAATCATCAACTGTAATAGTTTTACCCGAGACTGTTGAAGTTATAAAAATAATTGTACTAATAATAATTTTAATTGCTATAAATACAGTAATAATTAGTTTTTTTATTTCACGTTTTATTTCAAAACCGATAGTAAAAATATACAATGCAACAAAAGAAATAGAAAAGGGAAACTATAATGTAAACCTAGATATTAAAACAGGTGATGAAATTGAAATGCTTTCTAAAGCTTTTAATCAAACTACTTTAGCCTTAGGAAAAATGGCAGAAGAAAGAAAAGAGCTAGATAGTGCAAAAACAGAGTTTTTAAGTATGACTTCTCATGAACTTAGAAGCCCAATGACTCCTATGAAAGTACAACTTCAAATGCTTGAAGAAGGATACTTTGGAAAACTATCGAAAAAACAAAAAGAAAGCATTAACATAATCGCAAGGAATGCTGATAGGTTAGATAATATAATTTGTGATTTCCTAGAAATTTCAAGAATTGAGGCAGCAAGATTAAGATTTGATTTTAGAGAAACAGATATTGTACAAACTATACGAGAAACGGTTAAGTTTATGGATGGTTTTGCAAAGGAAAAAAACATAAAATTAGAAATCGATGTCGGCGAAATACCTATTATACTAGCAGATCCTGATAGGATAAGTCAAGTCCTTAGAAATCTTATTAACAATGCTATAAAATTTTCTAATGAAAATAGTAATATAATAATTTCAGCTCATAAAAAAGATGATTACATCCTTTTTAGTGTACATGACTATGGATGTGGACTTACTCCAGAAAATCAAATAAGAGTTTTTGAACCATTCTACCAGGTTGAAAACGCAAATCGTAATCTTCATGATGGAACAGGGTTAGGGCTTGCAGTCTGTCGTGGGATTGTTAAATCACAAAAAGGAAAAATTTGGGTTAAAAGTAAGATAAACCATGGTAGCAAATTCTATTTTACATTTCCATTAAATCCAGTTAGAGAAATCGAACCAATAAAAGTTTTATTTTCTCAAAAAAAGATTATCGATAAAAAAGTTAAAGAAGAACTTGAAGTAGTAGATACAGATATTATCACTGAAAAAAACAAAGAAAACAAAATAAAAAAATTAAAATTTGATCGTTCTATATTTAAGATGGATGTAAAAAGACTTTTAAACCCACGTGAAGAAAAAAGATTTAAAACTAAGATAAAACTAAATAAACAAAATAATACTAAGCTTGAGGACAAATGGTCAGAACACAAGTTTGACGCTGTATTTATTTTTGATGAAAACGCAAATATTTTAGATTGTAACGAGAATATGTCTAAGATATTAGGGTATACAAAAAGTGAAATTCTTTCACTAAACCTTTTAGATATAGGTTTATTAGAATCCAAAAAAGATATACTTGATAAAATCAAGAAAACAAAAAAAGATGGAATATTCTCATTTAAAACAATACATAAAAGAAAAGATGGTTCTGTTATCCTTGTATATGAAAACCTTCAATACAATAAAAATAAAAACCAGTTTAAGAGCATTGTTCGCGAAGATTATTCACATAAGAAATCATCAAAATAAATTTTTTTACAAAGTATTTGAATTTTTTAAGCCAGTTAAGTATATATTATACTTGTGAATATCATGCCCCCGTGATAATTTATGATTCAAGCATCTCAACGTTCTCAAGGTGTGAACTATGCAATTAGAGAAGTAACTGTACCTGCAAAACAACTAGAAAAAAAAGGAATAAAAGTTATTCATTTAAACATAGGTGATCCAAATAAATACGATTTTGACACACCGGAACATATGAAAAAAGCACTCTATGAAGCATCTTTACAAGGACATAATGGTTACGCACCATCTGAAGGTTACCCCGAACTTCGTGAAGCAATAATAGAACGTGAGAAAAAAAGAAACAATGTAAATTATTCTACAGAAGACTTATGTATAACAACAGGAGTTACAGAGTCTTTACAGATACTTCTTAATGCATCACTTGATCCAAATGATGAATTATTGATACCTGGTCCTACTTATCCACAATATAACCTGATAACATGTTTTAATGATGCAATTCCAATATCATACAGATGTATAGAAGAAGAAGGTTGGCAACCTGACGTAGATCATATACGTAAAAAAATCTCAAATAGAACAAAAGGAATTGTTGTTATAAACCCAAATAATCCGACAGGTGCATTATACTCAAAAAAAGTCATAAAAGAAATTATAGACATAGCAGGTGAATACCAAGTACCAATAATCTCTGATGAAATCTATGATGATATGGTATTTGATTCAAAACAACAAGCAACGGCAACACTTGCAAAAGATGTACCAGTTATAACTTTTAATGGTTTTTCAAAAGTATATCTTGTCCCAGGATGGAGAATAGGCTACATAATGTTCCATCATCAAGGAGAACTCGACGGAATTCAAGATGCATTTATGCGCATTGCACGCTCAAGGCTATGCGCAAACTCAATATGCCAACTTGCTTGTATAGCAGCCCTGAAAGGACCACAAGGTCATATAAAAGAAGTAAATGATAAACTCAGGAAAAGACGTGATTTTTCATATAAAAGATTAAATGAAATAGAAGGTATTTCTACAGCAAAGCCCGAGGGAGCATTCTATATATTCCCAAAAATAGAGGCAATGAAAGAAAACCTATGGAAAAACGACAAAGAATTTGTTTTAGATTTACTACATACAAAATACGTGTTAGTAGTTCATGGCTCTGGATTCTGCCCTATATATGGAAAGAACCATTTTAGAGCAGTTATTCTTCCTGATTTAAAAACACTAGAAGAAGCTTTTAATAATATTGAAGAGTTTATGAAAGAAAAACTCAAAAAATAAATTTTTTCTTTTTTTACTAATTAGAAAGAATATTAAGTAAAATGTTTATTCAAAAATCGACGTTAAATGTATCAAATACCCCGAGGAACAAGAGATTTTACATCTTCAGAAATGCAAAAAAGGCTTTTAGTTGAAAATAAAATTAGAACTACTTTTAAAAAATTTGGATATAACGAAGTTCAAACACCTGTTTTTGAAACACTGGAGCTTTTCACGGCAAAATCTGGTGAAGGAATAATAAATGAGATATATTCTTTTCAAGATAAAGGTGGTAGAGATCTTGCATTAAGACCTGAGCTTACTGCACCAGTTATGCGCATGTATATAGACAGACTACAAATGGAACCTAAACCTTTAAAATTGTTTTATTTCGGAAACTGCTACAGATATGATAGACCACAAAAAGGTAGATACCGTGAGTTCAAGCAAGCAGGATGTGAACTAATTGGAGTAGATACACCGGAGGGATATGCAGAACTAATATCAATGGGCTATAAAATACTAGAAAATATTGGATTAAAAAATATTCAACTAAACATTGGCAACTTGAATATACTTTCAGCCATGTTCAAAAAACTTAATTTATCTGAGGATAAACAAAAATATTTGGTCCCATTAATTGATAAATCAATGTTTGAAGATGTCCTTGTGGCATTAAAAGATTTTAAAATAAACCCAAATGTGGCAGCGGAATTTATAGATATTTTAACAACTAATGATTTTAAAAAAATATCTGAATACATAAAAGAAGATACCACTATAAAAGAGGAAATAAATAATTTAAACAAAGTTTTAGATTTTTTAAAAAACTCATTTAAAATTAAAAATTTTAACATTAAAATAAGTATAGTACGAGGTTTAGACTATTACAAAGGAATAGTATTTGAAATAGAAGCACCAACTCTAGGTGCAGAAAAACAGTTATGTGGTGGAGGAGCATACGAATTGATACCCTCTTTTGGCGGTAGTCAAACACCAACTTCAGGCTTTGCAATAGGTTTTGATAGAGCAATAATTGCTCTTGAAACAGAAGAATACAAGTTTCCTGTAGAAAAATTAGATATTTTTATAATACCTGTAAATGAAGACATGGTAAACAAATCACTTGAAATAGCAGAAACACTTAGGAAAAACCTAAAGGTAGACATTGATCTTATGAGACGAGGAATTAGTAAATCCTTAAAATATGCAAGTGCAATAAATGCACAAAAAACAATAATAATAGGGCTAAAAGAATTAGAAGAAAAATCGGTAACAGTTAGAGATATGAATACAGGTAAACAAGAAAAAATATTAATTGAAAAACTAGAAGGATACTTGTTAAAATAATAATAGGTTTAATTGGTTTTAAAATGAATAAAGATAAAAAAAAGATTTTTATAATTGATACTTCAGCAATTTTATCAGGTAAACCGCTTAGTTTTGGCAACGCAGAGTTAATTACAACGATAAATATAGAGCAAGAAATCAAACCAGGTGGAAGAGATTATCTAAACTATATTTATTTAAAAGAAAAATGCTTGATTTTGAAAACACCATCTAAAGATTCATTAAAAAAAATTAAAGAAACAATAGAAAAAACTGGGGATATTGATAGATTATCTATTTTTGATACAGAGATTCTTGCGATAGCTTTTGATGAAAATAAACAAAAAGATGTAGAAGTTGCAATACTAACAGATGATTATTCAATTCAAAATGTTGCAACATATCTTAAAATTAAATTTAATAGTATAAACCAAAATGGGATTATAAAAAAGTTTAAATGGATTAGCCGATGTCGAGGCTGTGGTAAAAAATTCAAAGATAATATAAGTATATGTCCAATATGTGGATCTGATACAAAAAAAATAGTGATAAAAAAAGAAGAAATCGATGAATAAAAAAGTGATAAATAATGGATTTTAAGGAAAAATTTAAACAATTTAAAAACCTATTTTTACGTTTTTGGCGTAGTGAAAACAATAAAGTTTCACTTGCAAGAGATGTTATTGTTGCGTTACTTTTTGTTTTTATAATTTTACTTGCACTTTGGACTTATACAGGTCAATGGTTTGGTGCCCCTCTTGTTGCAATAGAATCAAGTAGTATGCAGCATTTAAATGAACCATTTGGAAGAATCGGAACGATTAATGCCGGGGATATGGTATTACTTGTAAAGGTTAACAGTAAAAACGATGTCATACCCTATTCAATATCAAATAACTATAATTATGGTAAAAAAGGAGATGTGGTTATTTATCATCCTGATGGAAATCTTGATGTAGATCAAATAATTCATCGTGCTATGTGCTGGATAGAGGTTGAAACTGAGGGTTCAAATACTTTTTACACTATTGAGAAATATGATATAATAAAACAAAATGCTTCTGAACCATTATATATACCAGAATGTGGCATTTGGAATCCATCAACTAATAAGTCTGTTATATTAGATGGCAAAAAAGGTCATTATCAAAAATTCACACATTCAGGTTTTATAACAAAAGGAGATAATCCTTTAACAAATGTATTATGTGATCAAATTGGTGGTATTTCAAATCAACCTGTAAAAGTTGATTGGATATCTGGTAAAGCAAGCGGTGAGTTACCATGGATTGGTACAATAAACCTTTTATTTAATGATTTAACAACAGATGGTGTAGATACTATTGGTAACGTACCTAAAGATTGCTTAACATGCTTTGTGATAGTAATAATAATTTTAATATCTATACCAGTATCCCTTGATATATATACATATCATCGAGATAAAAAACAAAAGAAAAATAAGATACCAACAATAGAAGAAGATACTACAAAAAAACTATAAATCATTTAATACCAATCAGGTAATATTTCATATTTCAAAGGATCTTTTAAACCAGCTTTTTTAAAGCCTTTAAGTCTTAAAAGACAAGAATCACACCGTCCACATGATTTTTCTTTACCTAAATAGCAAGACCAAGTTTTATCAAAAGGAACACCAAGCGTAAAACCTTTCTTTATAATTTCAGCTTTATCCAACTTCAAAACAGGAGTTATGATCCGGATACTCTTACCATTTACCCCTTTTTTTGTTGCAAGATCTGCCATTTTTTGAAATGCAGTAAAATATTCGGGTCGGCAATCTGGATAACCCGAATAATCAACTGCTGTTGCACCAATAAATATTGCATCAGCATCAATAGTCTCAGCAAAATTAAGAGCTATAGACAAAAAAATCGTGTTTCTTGCCGGAATATAAGTATTTGGAATATCATTACCAATATCCTCAAGTTTATGATCAATCTCAGGTTTTATAGATTCATCAACAAGAGAAGAACCACCAAACTGACTAATATCAATATTAAAAATTACATGTTTTTTAACATATAGCGCTTTAGCAATTTTTTTAGCAGATTCAATTTCTTTATTATGTCTCTGACCATAAATAAAAGATAATGCAAAAAGATTATAACCCATATCTTTTGCAATAAATGCAGATACTGCAGAATCAAGACCACCAGAAATTAAGCAAACAGCTTTTTTACCCATAAAAAATTCCTAATTATTTTATTTTTTTAGAGATTCTCGCACCTTGCCCATATCCTTCATCAACACCTATCTCAACACATTTTACACCAGGAGGAATATCAAGATTTTCTACTACATAATCTAAAATAAATTTTGCAATATTCTCAGCAGAAGTAGAAGCAATAGGTAAAAAAACGCAATCACTATATGGAAAAACAAAAGTTTTTCCAAGAGCAGTTATTTTAACACCTTCTTTTTCATTTTTCTGAATCTTTGCAATACTACTTTTTTCAGGGATTAGAACTTTGTGATCAAGATAGTTTACAATTTCTCTTAGTACATTTTTTAAAATTGAAAAATCAATAATTATTCCTTTATCATCAGCATCTCCACTAATTTTTGCATGAATTGCATAGGTATGACCATGAAGTCTACCACATTTTTCGTATTCATGAATTATATGTGCAGAAGAAAAACAAATATTTGAGTACCAACCATCAATAGTTATATAAGAATCCATTAAATCAATCACCTTTTTTTTTCTTACGGTAATCTTCAATTGCTGCTTTTAATGCATCTGTAGCAAGAAGAGAACAATGCATCTTAATAGCTGGAAGTCCACCTAATTCTTTTGCTACATCGTTTCTTGTAAGTTTAAGCGCTTCATCGAGTGTTTTACCT
>JALHTX010000120.1 GCA_022866015.1 Thermoplasmatota archaeon | reverse complement strand
GTCTTTCCTTCATTAGATAGCTTGATGATCAATTCCCTCTCTTTTAATTGAGCTGTTTTTTTCGATTTCATACATCCCATCCAAAAAAGAGAGTACATTTCTATTATATCAATTTGGCCTATAACTAAAGTCCTTTACTAAATCTACAAGGTTATTATCTTATTCAATTGTATCTAACCTTTTAAATGTTTTTTAATTTCATCTTGATTTAATTTTTTAAAAGATTTATTTTTTTCTATTATACCTATCTCTAATTTTTCAGGCGTTATTTTTTTACTAGTTGCTTTTTTAACTGCATTTAAACCAAGCATAATTGCTTTTTCAACACTCATATTTTTTTTATAATTTTTTTCTAAATATTCTGTTACGGTTTCGTTTTTCATTCCTTCACATATCGCGCTGTATTCAATAAATGAACCAGATGGATCTGTTGTAAAAAGACATGAACCTTTAGAATCAATTCCACCTATAAACATCACTACTCCAAAAGGGCGTACAGATTGATATCTAGAAAAAAGATTAATGTATGCACAAAGATTTTCAACTAGGATTTTAATTGTTATTTCTTCGTCATACCATATTTTATTTATTTGTATTTCTTCTATCAAATAATCTATTAGTTGTCTTGCATCTGCAGATAAACCGCAATAAGTACAGGCAATGTGATTATCGATTTTAAATATTTTTTCTATGCTTATAAATTCAACAGTTTTTGAAAATTCGTTTTTAAGTGCGATAAACATTATACCATCATCGAATTTTATTCCAATAGTCGTTGCTCCTTTTCTAACTGTTTCTCTAGCATATTCTACTTGATATAATCTACCTTGAGGAGAAAAAATCGTTATGTCCTCATCGTAAGAAGATTCTTCATCTGTCATATATCTATTCCTAGCTTAATGGCTCAGAAAATATTTTGAAAAGCCGGTACAGCAATGGTATTTAAAAATTTATCTGAAAAAATTTGAAATTTTTTTAGAACAAATTCGATATAATTATATACTATCTTGTAATGTCATTATTCCGTAAATAAATTGGATGTTTTAGTGGCATAACATGGCTGATGAAGAAGCTAAAGATAATAACCATAATAATGGTAATAAAAACGGTAACGGAGAGCAGATTTTATCTCTTCTGGATGGAGCAAGTTCAGAGTTTCCACAAATTGCACCAGAGCTTGAAACTCAAAAGAAAGTTGCAGCAGATAAATCTCGTCCTTTAGAAGAAAGACTTGAAGCTTTTGAAGATATTATTGATTCTGAAATTGGTGATACTAATCTTACTCGTGCAAGAAATATTGAACGAGAATTTGGATTGCGTCAGATTTTTTTAAAATTTGAGGGTAGTACTCCTACTGGTACACAGAAAGATCGTATTGCTTTTGCTCAAGTCATAGATGCACTCCGCCGTGGTTATGATACTGTAACTGTTGCAACTTGTGGTAATTATGGTGCTGCGATTTCTCTTGCATCTGCTCTTGCAGGTCTTGATTGCGAAATTTATATTCCTGAAAAATATCATACTGCACGTATTAAAGAAATTGAAGCAAATGGAACAAGGGTTGTTCGAGTTCCTGGTGACTATGAACAATCAGTAATTTTTTCTCAGGAAGCTGCTGATAAAAAAGAGTATTATGATGCAAATGCAGGTGGTAATAATACAATAACTCAATTGCGTGCTTATGGTGAAATTGCTTATGAGATCTATGATGAACTACGTGATGCACCAGCATTTATTGCTATGCCTGTGTCAAATGGTACAACTCTTGCAGGTGTGTACAAAGGTTTTGTAAGTTTATACAGACGTGGTAAAACATCTAAAATTCCAAAGATTGTTGCAGGTTCTGCTTTTGGTAAAAATCCTATTATTCAAGCTTATCTAAAAAATCTTCCTACTTGTGAAGACTTGGAACCAGATAAAATTCATGAAACACCTGTTAATGAACCTTTGATTAATTGGCGTTCGATTGATGGTAACTATGCTCTTTCAGCTATTCGTAATACTGGTGGATGGAGCGCCTATGCAACAGATAAAAGTATGATTTATCATTCTAAGATGATTAGGGAAAAAGAAGGACTAAGTGTATTACCTGCATCAACCGCAGGTTTAATTGCTTTATTAGACCGTCATAAAACTAATACTTTACCAAACGATCGTTACGTTGTTGTTTTAACTGGGAGAAAATAAAATTACATTATACTTTGTTACATCTTAATTCCAGGGGGGAATATAAAGATTTATGACTAAGAACAAAGCACTTATTTATGCTGATCGCTTATTTAGTTGCGCAGATGGAAAAACTGCACATGGTCTAGTACGTTTCAGTAAACGTTTTGATGTATGTTGTGTTGTTGATTCTACTATTCCTGAAGGTGATGCAGGAAATATTCTTGATGGAAAAAAACGCAATATTCCTCTATTTAATAATCTTAATGAGGCTTTAAGCTCTACAAAGGCAGATACTTTCATTGTTGGAGCAGTATCAGAAGGCGGGATATTGCCCAAAGGTTATGACAACGCTGTAATATGGGCTTTAGAAAATGGTTTAGATATAGTTTCTGGTCTGCATCAGTTTATTTCTGATGACCCTGTTTTTATAAAACTTGCAAAAAAGAATGGCTGTAATATTACCGACGTCCGTAAAATTTTCCGTGATCATAAAAGGTTTTATACAGGCGATATTAAAAATGTTGGTTCTTTTCGTGTTGCAATAATAGGTACTGATTCTGCAATTGGTAAAAGAACCATTGCTGTGATAATCAATGAAGAGCTAAAACGCCGTAGCCATTCATCTGATATGATTTATACTGGTCAAACAGGTTGGATGCAAGGTTGGCCTCATGGTATAGTTTTAGATGCTATGATTAATGATTTTGTTTCTGGTGGAATTGAAGGGGCTATTATTGATTCGTGGCATGATATAAAACCTGATTTTATGTTAATCGAAGGTCAGGGTAGTCTTGTTCATCCGTTTTTCCCAGGTGGTTTTGAAATTCTTGCTGCAGGACGTGTCGATGGTTTCATACTTGTTGATGCACCTGGTAGACCTTGTCTTGATGGTTTTTCTGAGTTTTCTATGCCTGATCCAGGTAGAGCAGTAAAAATTGCTGAGCTTTTAACTGAGAAGCCTTTGATTGGCATTGGTATTAATCGTCAAAATCTTGATAAGAAAGGTATTGAAAATGTTAAAGAAAAATTAAAAAAACGTTTTAATGTCCCGGTTGTTGAATCATTGTCTGAAGGGGTTGATGAGATCGTTGATTTTTTGGAGGAATTAAATGGAAAAAAGTGCTTCTGATATGATTTGTTTTTCATCCATTGAACTTTCTGAACCAGAAATAAAAAAGAATAACGTTAGTACACATATTATTTTAAACAAAATTGAAAATACCAAATCTGAGTTTGTATTAAATTTAAAATATGAAAAAGAGCTAAAAACAGATTATCTACCACTGGTTCGTCTTGCTTTTTGTATGCCTCTTTTAAACTATGGTCTTTTTACAAAAAAATTCAAACTAGATTTTTCAGTGAGTAAAGCAGACGTTGTGTTGTTAAATGAGTTAAATAAGGTTTTTAGTCGAGATATTTTTGTAAATAAAATTCTCTGTAGAAGAACTAATTATATTTTACCTGAGTTTATTCCTGATGAAAAAAAAGTTAAAGTATCTGATGCTGAACCAAAATCTGTCTTTGAGTTTAAAGATGTTACATCTGATAAATTTATAGCAGAAAACATGGATAATAAAAGCTGTGGTGTTTTATCAAGTGGTGGAAAAGATAGCCTTCTAACTTATGGTATGTTAAAGGAAATTGGTTGTGATGTTCATCCATTATATATTAACGAAAGTGGTGGTCATTGGCGTACTGCTCTAACAGCATATAAATACCATAAAAAAAATGAGCCAAATACTAGTCGAGTTTGGACTAATGTTGATCGTTTCTATGTTTTTATGCTTGATAATCTTCGTTTTATTAGAAAGGATCATAGAAATGTTAGGGCCGATACTTATCCTATAAGATTGTGCATTTTTCCTTTTTATGTTTTTAGCTTGTTGCCTATTTTTGCTGATAAAAAAATTGGTAATTTATTGATTGGTAGTGAATTTGATGATCTTAGAGTAAAACCATTGTATAAAGGTATTGAACATTATTTTGGTGTATATGACCAACATCAAGACTATGATTTTGTTATGAATAACTGGTATAATAAAAGAATTCATGGTTTATATCAGTGGTCTGCACTTAGAAATATTTCAGGATTAATCGATGAAAAAATCCTTGTTAATAGATATCCAAAACTTGCAATTCTTCAACGTTCTTGTCATTCTTGTCATTTTGAAAAAGGAAAGATTGTCCCTTGTGGTAGTTGCTCTAAATGCCTAGGAATTTTATTGTTTCTTTTAGCGAATAAAACTGATCCAACAATAATGAATTTTAAAAAAGAACAAATAACTTCGTTTTCAGAACGAATTAAACCTTCAAATTTAAAACTTGATCAGGATGAAAAAAACCAATCGTTTTATCTTATAGGTAAAAAAGGTAATATTCATGAAGTAAAACCAGTTGATCATGTTGAAAAAATACACATATACAAAGATACTTGTGATATCGATTTAATACCTACTCATCTGAAAGATAAAATTATGAAAATAATTGAAGAATATACAACTGGTTACTGTATTCTTAAAAATGGAAAATGGGTAAAAATAGATGATATTGAAAAACTAAGTTGTTAGTTCTTTTATCATTCTATATGCATCATGTGTTCCAAAATGCTCAAAATAATAATAATCTTTTAAGATAGATTTTATTCTATAACCAGATTTTTGATAAAGGTTTATAGCAGAGGTGTTTCCTATTGATACTTCCAAACGTATTTTTTTAATACCTTTAGTAAACATATCTTCTTCTGATGAAAATAAAAGTTTTTTTGCTATTCCTTTACCTCTGTATTGATTATTAACACTTATTGTTTCAATTCCTGCTACACTTGTACCTTTTTTGTATAATACTACTAAAAATCCTCTTATTTCATTTTCGTATGTTTCAACAAGGCTATTGCTATTTGTACGTGTTATAAGATATTTTAATTGTTTTGGACTGTACGCTATTTCATCTTCAAAGCATGATTTTTCCAACTCTATTATTTTTGGTAAGTCCATATGTGTTGCTTTGCGTATAACCCCTAAATCAAGCATTGATTCGGCAACTGTGCTATGTTCAAAAAGCTTTTCATTAATTAAGAATTATAGTTTTAACTGCATTGGGGATTAAAGATTTCCCGTTTTGAAAACTTTATTTTTTCATCATACATCACCCTATCCTTTTTAAATTACAAAACAAAAGGCGTTCAGCACCTGGAAGCCACTGCATCATCAGGTGGCTTCCAGCATGTCTGCTAGGTT
>JALHTX010000119.1 GCA_022866015.1 Thermoplasmatota archaeon | reverse complement strand
CGGTAGCTATGTAGACAATTAGAAAATCTGAAGGAAAAACAACAAAATATAGGTAAAACATTAGCGAAAACAGTAATCCTGGGCTGTTTTCATGGTTGAAAACAGCAAAAGCCAAATACAAGAGGGTTATTCAAAGTCCTCAATTGTATTTATAGAAACTTTTATTAAATTAATAGTAATTTACATATATGAAAAACTGGGATGCCTCATAAAAAATTGTTAATGTAGCGCATCTACTAAATCCAGATGGGAGATTTGGTAAGAATGCAAAAAATAAAACAGGATGGGAAACAAAAGCAAGTAAATTACGAACTACAAATATTGTTATCTGAAATGGGATTTTTTACAAACCTAACAACAAAAAAAATAAGATTTAATCCAAAACCAAGCAAAAAAATTAAACAAAAAACAGAAAAAGAAACACCTACTAAAACTCCTACATTCATAGATCTACATTTAGAGACCTCTAGCAAAATAGATGAATTAATAAAAAAACATGAACTACAAACTATAAATAAAGAAGAACCAATAGAAAAAACAACTCTTTCCGAAATAAGAAAACCATGGTCTAGAATACCAAAAAGCTCTTTATTTAAAACAGAAACCATACAAACTACTTTTGAAAAAAACGATACACTATTTGAACTGGAAAGAAGCCCATCTTTTAATCAAAATATATCTTTTAATCAATATATACAAACAAATAACTTAACACCACTTTCAAACCAAGTTACTTCTTTTGATGAACCACTAACCACGGAAAACATAGATTCTGAAGAAAAAATCAATAACAATCCAAATTTACTAGCTGGATTAGGTATAAAAATAAATACAAATCCAAATAAAACAACAACACAAAAAACAAAGGAAGTAACAATCGAACATACAGAATTAGAGAATGCAAAAAAAGAACTAGAAAGAAAAAAACAAGAACTAGAAGAAATGCAAAAACTTGCAAAAGAAAAAGAAGAAGAACTCAAAAGGAAAGAACAAGAAGAAAAAAAACTAGAAAAAATAAATAAAATAAAAGAAAAACAACTAGAAAAAGAAAATAGAATAAAAGAAAGACAACTAAGAATAGAACAAAAAAGACAAGAAAAAGAAAATAAAATAAAAGAAAAACAACTATTAATAGAGTTAGAAAAACAAGAAAAAATAAAAAAAATAGAAGAAGAAAAACTACGAAGAGAACAAGAAAGACAAGAAAAAATTAAAAAAATAGAAGAAGAAAAACTACGAAGAGAACAAGAAATAAAAAGGATGCTAAAAGAAAAAGAGGAAATAGAAAAACAACTAGCTAGAAAACAAAAAATAGAAGAAATAACATATAAGAAAGCAAGAGAAAAAGAGGAGCAACAATCACTACTAGCAGAACAAGAAAAAATAGAACAAAAAATGAAAGAACAAGAGAAAAAATCAGGAGTTAAAATAGAAATAAAAACACAAAAACAAGCAAAAACAAATAAACCTGAAATGGCAAAAATAGATTTTTTAGACGAAGAAGCAGGACTCGCTCTAAAAATAGTTGACAATCTTTTAGAAAAACTCCCAGATGAAGTTATAGCCGAATTTGTTAAATCAAAAGATTTTGAAATATATGAAAGAGTTTTAAATAAATACAATAAAAAGTGATAATATATGGGATTATTACAAAAAGCACAAGAACAAAAAATGATACAAGAACAAGAAACATTAGAAACCGAGATAATAAATCAAAAAACACAAACTAAAACAAAGGACATAAGAATCTCAGAAATAGATTTAGAAAAAGCAAAACTAGAACTAGAAATAAAAAAACATGAAATAGAAGAAATGCAAAGATCAGCAAAAGAAAAAGAAGAAGAACTTATAAGAAAAGAACAAGAAGAAAAAAAACTAGAAAAAATAAATAAAATAAAAGAAAAACAACTAGAAAAAGAAAATAGAATAAAAGAAAGACAACTAAGAATAGAACAAAAAAGACAAGAAAAAGAAAAAAGAATAATAGATAAACAACTACAAATAGAATTAGAAAGACAAGAAAAAATAAAAAAAATAGAAGAAGAAAAACTACTAAAAGACCAACATATAAAAAAGATGCTAAAAGAACAAGAGGAAAAAGATAGACTACTGACTAGACAACAAAAAATAGAAGACATAATAAGTAAGAAAGCTAGAGAAAAAGAGGAACAACAAGTATTACTTGGAGAAACAAAAAAACCAACAAAAACAAATAAACCAGAACTAAAAGATATCGATCTTTCAGATGAAGAAATAGGACACACTCTAAACATAGTTGACAATCTTTTAGAAAAACTCCCAGAAGACATAATAATCGAATTTATTCAATCAAAAGATTTTGAATTATATGAAAAAATTTTAAATAAATACAATAAAAAGTGATAAAATATGGGATTATTACATAAATTAAAAGAAATAGTACAACAACAAGAAACATTAGAAACCGAGATAATAAATCAAAATACACAAACTAAAACCATACTAGAAAAACCAAAAGAAAAAATAAGACAAACAAAAGAAAAAAAAGATGAACCTAGAGGACTTCTACAAAAAGCTCCACTATTAAAAAAACAATACTTCGACAAAAAAAACTGCGAGGTAATAGAAGAAAAAAAAGGTTTTGGATATAATGGACTAGCAACCAGAAGAATACTACGAGATAAAAGTAGCAAAGTATATTTTTATGAAATTACAGAACCTGTTTTAACAGAAGTTGAAAAAGAAATCAAAACAGAACTCGCCCACTTATTCAAAATGCTTGCAAATATAAATGTTGGCAATAAAACTGAAGAAGAAAAAAATTTTTTTTTACAAGAAACACTAGATCAAATAATAATAGATAATGATATTGATTTTGATAGAAAAACAATAATTAAAAAAGATGAAGATAAAACAAAACAAAAAAAACAGTTGTTTTTCAAAAAACCAAATGAAAAAAAGGCTAAATCAAAAACAAAAGATAAAAAAACAATTAAAAAAACCAAACAAGAATTAACTGTAGATGAAAAAAAAATCAGAGAAAAAATTTATTATCATCTCTTCAGAGATTTTTTAGGATACAACAAAATAGATATATTAATGAGAGACGAAGGAATAGAAGATATATCATGTGATGGACACCAAGTTCCAATTTTTATTTATCATAAAAAATATGATGCGATAACAACAAATATAAAATTTGATGATGAAAAAGAGTTAAATAGTTTTGTAGTACGTCTCGCACAAATATGTGGCAAACAAATAAGCATCTATTCACCAATAGTAGATGGAAAACTACCAGATGGATCACGTCTACAGACAACACTTGCAAGAACTGTTACAAAACCATCAACTTTTACTATACGTAAATTCAAAGAAAACCCACTAACACCAATAGACTTGATTTGTTTTCAATCAATTTCACTTGACATGGCAGCATACTTTTGGTTGGTAATAGAAAAAGGCGCATCAATACTATTTTGTGGAGGAACAGCAAGTGGAAAAACAACTGCTTTAAATGCACTATCAATTTTCATACCAGAACAACACAAAATAGTAACAATAGAAGATACACGTGAAATTAATTTACCACATAAAAACTGGATAGCAGGAACCACACGTCAAGGATTCACAACAACCGATGAAAAAACTGGTAAAGACATAGATATGTTTGACCTAATACGCGCTGCACTACGTCAAAGACCAAAAGTAGTAATGGTAGGAGAGGTTCGTGGAAAAGAAGCATATAGCCTGTTTCAAGCGATGGCAACAGGACATACATCATATGCAACAGTTCACGCAAGCGATATACACACACTTATACAAAGACTTGAAAACCCACCAATAGGTCTTCCACGTACACTACTTACATCATTAGACATAATAGTTTTCCAAAACGCAGTAGATATAAACGGAAAAATGGTTAGAAGAACAACTAGTATAACAGAAATAGTAAAACTAGATTCAGATACGAACCAACTTATTTTCATGGAACCCTACAAATGGATATCAAAAACAGATGACCGATTCGAATCAAGTGGCAGCAGCAAAATACTAAATAATATAAGACTACAATGCGATTGGACAGAAGAACAACTAGAAAAGGAACTAGAAAATAGAAAACTGATATTGCGCTGGATGAAAGAAAAAAACATAAGAGACTACATAGAAGTATATAATATCATAAACCAATATTCAAGATATCCTAATGACCTACTAACAAAAGCAAAGGAGGAAATTATAAAGTGAAATCTACAAACTATACAAGGTTTTGTAGACGACTTTTTTCAAATATCTTTGAAAAATATAATATAGTTGACATAAGAAAAAATAACTTACTTGAAAAAGCAGATATACCAATGGTATTCCAAGAATACTACTCAATGGTTATAATGAACATAATACTAGGTTTTATATCAACTTTTATATCAACATTAATTCTTTACTTAATAATACCAAATAATATAACTTCTCTTTTAATGCTGATAGCATCCTGTATAATTCCATTTATAATAGGCATATACTACATAAGTCTACCAAAATCAAAAGCAAAATCCAGAGGAAGAAAAATAGATAGATACATACCATATGCTACAAATTTTATAAACACAATGTCTGTAGCTGGAATATCACCCTCTGAAATCTTTGAAGCATTATCAAAAGTAGAACTATATGGTGAAATACAAAAAGAAGCAAAAAAAGTAGCTACAGAAATAAACATGATGGGTGTAGATACAGTAACAGCACTACAAAACGCAATTAGGATATCACCTTCAAACAAATTTAAAGAATTTATACAAGGAATACTATCGACAATACAATCAGGAAGCCAACTAGGACCATATTTTGAAAGATGCGTAGATAAATTCATGAAAACAGATTTAGTAGAAAGAAAAAGAAACCTTGAAAGCCTAGCAATAATGGCAGAAGCATTTGTTACAACAGTAATAGCATTCCCACTATTTCTTGTAATAATAATATCTGTTATGGGAATGACAAGTTCAAGTGGAATATCGTTTACCTTCATGTACATAATAGCACTTTTGATTTTACCAATGGCATACTTTGGATTCTATGTAATGATGCACTCAGGAATGGGGGAGACGATATGAAACTTTCAATCTCTACCAAAAAATATAGTTTAAATAGATATTATGGAAAAGACAGAAAAATTTTGATGCTATTAGCCATCTCACTCACACTATCAATAATACTATTTTTCATAGGAATTTTAATATATGCAGGAGCAGTAAAAGTATCAGGTAACATACTAACAGGAATAGATTTCATAACATTTGGATTAATAACAGCAATAGGACCAATAGGTTTTTACAATCATACAAAAGCTAAAAAGAAAAAACTAATAGAGGAACAACTACCAGATTTTCTAAGAGAAATAAGTAGTTCTACCGCATCAGGAATGACAATCTTTGATGCAATAATAACATCTTCACAAGGAGAACACGGAGAACTTACACCTGAACTAGAAATGATGGCATCTCAACTAACATGGGGACTACCAGTAGACGAAGCACTTGAAAACTTCGCAAAAAGAGTCAACACACCTGCAATCCAAAGAATAGTAATAACAATAAACAAATCACTAGAAATAGGAGGAAACACAGCAACAGTTTTTGAAGCAGCAGCAAGAGAAATAGACCAAGTAAAACTAGTAGAACAACAAAGAAAAGCAGAAATGTCACTATACGCAATGGTCATATTCATAAGTTTCTTTGTTTTCCTTGCAGTAATACTAATAATTGACAAAACAATTTTTCAAGCAATATTTGACTTACAAGGCAAAATGCCAACAGGGGGAACCATAGGAAATTTAAATTTTGGAATAACAAAGGTAAGTCCTGCAGCAATAAAAGAGGTTTTTTACGTATTTGTACTAGTTCAAAGTACAGGTGGTGGACTACTAGGCGGCTTTATGATGGATGGAAAACTATCCTCAGGAGTAAGATTCGCCTTTGCTCTAATCTTAATATCATTTGTAATATTCAAATTCCTATTTTAAAAAAATATCATCAAACTATAAAAATACAAATACTAGTCGTTTAAATTAAACTATTTAGACACCTAGTATAATTTTTTACATATTGTAATTTTTAATAAAAAATAATGAATCTTTAAAGGGAAACATTAAAAAAAGGGAGTTATTTTACAATCTTTAAAAAAACCTATAATATGCCCCGGTAGTGTAGCGGCCTATCATGAAGCCCTGTCGAGGCTTCGACTTGGGTTCAAATCCCAGCCGGGGCGTAATAAGTTAAAGTTCAATGCCCTACTAATTAATGAAAAAAGCTAAAAATCACTATATGGAGAGACCTATCTTTATACCATTTATTTTTATATATTTAAAAACCTTGTTTTTGCTGTTTTTTG
>JALHTX010000118.1 GCA_022866015.1 Thermoplasmatota archaeon | reverse complement strand
CACTAATATCTCTCGCCATTACATTTAGATTAATAACATGCTCTTCAGCTCTGTTAATATCATCCTCTAAATTTTTTAACTTTTGACACTGGTCTGCTATTGTAGTTACTTCTACATTGTCTAGAAGATCCGTTGAATCATCTAGCATCATTTGTTTTACATCGTCACTCATATTTATCCTTTCTGATAGAGATCAAATTCTATTGGGTAGTATTTAAACTCTCTACGATCCCATTTCAAGAGATTAAATTGGCCATTGGTCATGTCGCTTGCTATAGCACAAGAGATACCAATGACCGCCGGATCTCCTGTAAGCAATATATAATCTTGATTCGTAAAATCTTTCAAGTTCTTTCGCATCTTAAAAACGAAAGGTGCTGCATTAAATGCAACTTGATCAAAGTACGCAAGACATATAACTAAATATCCAAAATTAGAAGCGCTTAATATATTTATGTTAGCTGGTGGATGTTGTAATACATACACGAAATTTTCTTTAGGGTTTTCTTTTTTAAACTCTAAAAATTCTACAAGACTTTTATCTTTATACAATTCAAATATTTTATTTTTCATTCTATTTTCTCTCTTGACAAATCATATAATGATCTTTATTTAATATGTCAATAGAAAGAATTAAATTATTTATGATACGAAATTATAGATTTAAAACCAAGCCGTATGAGCATCAATTAATTGCTTTAGAAAAATCTTGGGACAAAGAAGAGTATGCTTATTTTATGGAAATGGGAACTGGTAAATCAAAAGTTCTTATTGATAATATTGCAATACTTTATGATAAAGGTAAAATAAATGGGGTATTAATTGTAGCACCAAAAGGTGTATATAAGAACTGGTATTCTTCAGAAATTCCTACACATTTTGCTAGCCATGTACAATACAAAAGTGTATTATGGACAGCTTCAATATCCAAAACAAAACAAGAAGAACTCAACTCTTTATTTAAATCGGATTTCAATCTACATGTTTTAGTTATGAATGTTGAAGCCTTTTCTACAAAGAAAGGTTTACAATTTGCTTTGAAGTTTCTTAATTCACATAAGACTTTAATGGCTGTGGATGAATCTACTACAATCAAAACACCTTCAGCTAAAAGAACTAAATCTATATTAGCTTTATCTAAATCTGCGGTTTATAGAAGAATACTTATAGGTTCTCCTATTACTAAAAGTCCATTAGATTTATACACTCAATGTGGTTTTTTAAATGATGAGTTACTTGGCTTTAGTTCTTATTATGCATTTAGATCTAGATATGCTCACATGATTGAGAGAAACTTTGGTGGTCGTAGAGTACAGATAGTTAAGAATTATCAAAGATTAGATGAGTTATCTAAACTAATAGAACATTTTTCTTATCGTGTATTAAAAGAAGATTGTTTAGATTTACCAGATAAAATTTATATTAGAAGAGAAATTGAATTAACTGACGAACAATTAAAACTTTATACTACAATGAAACAAATGGCATTGGCTACCTTAAATGGTAAAATGTTAACAGCCCCAAATGTATTAACTCAATTAATGAGATTACATCAAATTACTTGTGGCCATTTCAAATCAGATGATGGAAAGATTCAAGAACTTAAAAACAATAGATTAGAAGAACTAATGTCTATCCTTGAAGAAACGGAAGGTAAGGCAATTATATGGGCTAATTATATTTATGACATTGAACGTATATCTGCAGCTATTAAAAAAGAATATGGAGATGATTCTGTTGTAGAATATTACGGAGCAATCAATACAGATGAAAGACAAAAGAATATAGAACGATTCCAAGATCCGCTATCCCCGTTCCGATTTTTCATAGGTAACCCACAAACAGGTGGTTATGGTATTACACTAACCGCTGCCAATACAGTTATATATTATTCTAATGGTTATGATTTAGAAAAGAGATTGCAATCAGAAGATCGCGCACATCGTATAGGTCAAAAGAAATCAGTAACTTACATTGATCTAATCGCGGAGAAAACTATTGATGAAAAAATCGTCAAAGCTCTCCGCAAGAAGATAGATATTGCTTCTCAAATTATGGGTGAAGAATTAAAGGACTGGATTTAACCAGTTAACTTCTTCTTCGTTGTAGGGTAACATTTATTTTTTAAATGTTTCTAAAACATCTTTTTGCCAGTCTTTTGTAAACTGTTCTAGACTTTTGAAGTAGTTACTCCAAAACTCTTTTACTTGTGAGTATGTAAACATGTTTGTCTCCTTTTTTATGTTGCAGTGCAACATATATAATGATTTTTTTTAAAATTTCAAGACTTTAGCGCCTTTAATTAAGTTTTCTTTAGCCCATAAAGGCTGTAAATTAGTATAATGAAAACATTTAGCTTGTTGTTTTGGATCTTTTAAATCAAAAGAAGCACAAGGTAT
>JALHTX010000117.1 GCA_022866015.1 Thermoplasmatota archaeon | reverse complement strand
GGAGGAAAAGGAGAATATACCTGGCATTGGAACTTCGGAGATAAAACAGCAGATAGCAACATGCAAAACCCAATACACACCTATACAGAACCAGGCACTTATACTGCAAAACTAACTGTAATATCAGATGGAGAAACAGCAACAGATACAGCACAAGTAACAGTATACGATATCGATGAACTATTCGTAACTATTAACGATGCAAACACCTTGGTTGGAGTAGAAACTATGTTTGTAGTTAGTATTAAAGGTGGTACACCACCATATATTGTAAACTGGGATTTCGGAGATGGATCAACATCACAAGAAACCAACCCCATACACATATACAATAACCTAGGAGTTTATACAGTAACCATTACAGTAACAGATAGCAAACAAAAAACCGCCCAGGACACAGCAAAAATAACAGTAGATAAAGAAAACATTATTGAACTAGCAGAAATCAAAGATGTAAAAGCAGGACTAGGAATAAAAGCCACCATAAATGCTGGTGAAAACGATTGTCACTGGGATATCACAGTAGAAGGCAACGTATTCCTCGGGGGAGAAAATACTGGTATAATCTATGCAAATACACAAGAAACCGTAAGACTAGGATTTTCAATAGCAATAGGAGAGGTTAATATTATAGTAAAAGCAGCAGACATACAAAAACAATATACAGCTTTTGCACTGGGATCATTATACCTAAATTTGCAGGAAATATAAAAAACCAAATCTAATCTTTTTTCTTTTTTTTGTAAAATTAAATCAATTTAACAATTTGTTGTTTTTATACTATCTTTTTTTTATTTTGTTGCATATATTTCTCGTAAGATTTAAATTAAAATAATATATACACTATTTTATAAACAAGTTATTTTGGAAGTAAGGAAAAAATGAAAAACACAAATTCAAGAAAACTAGGTCTCGAGGTAATCGGGGAAGTACCTTGGGGGACACACCTCTGTTCTTTTTATGACTCTATCAATGACTACTTTGATATTATAAAACCATATTTCAAAACTGGTTTAGAAAATAATGAATTTTGCTTGTGGGTTATTCCTAAAGACCTTGAGCAGGAAAAGGCATTCGAGATTTTACAAACAGCGATACCCAATCTAGATTATTATCAACGGAAGAGACAAATCGAGATTCTTTCACATTCTGAATGTTATTTAAATAAAGGGAGATTCGATGGGGACGCAGTTATTACGAATTTAAGAAAGATGCTTGACAAAGCTCTATCTGCAGGATTTGATGGATTAAGGGGCGAAGGTGACCTTTCATGGCTTGGAACGAATCGGTGGAGAGCCTTTAAGGATTATGAATTTGAGCTTGGAAATACAATGTTCAATAAAAAGTTTTTAACTGTCTGTTCGTACCCTCTTAAAAAAATTGGAGCAAAAGAAATTATTGACGTTATAGAAAATCATCAATATGCTCTAATCAAGCGTAACGAGAAATGGATATATGCAAAGAGTTTTATAGATATGGTAGATAAGTTACTCGAAATCCAATCTCACATTAAAGGCGAAAATATTGAATTAATAAAACAGGGAGCAGCCAAGGATACCTTTTTTAACATATCATCCCATGAGATAAAAACACCTTTAACTTCAATTAAAGGCTACACTCAAATGTTGATAAAAGAACAACTCGGTACAATTAATGAGCAACAAAAGAAGGCTCTCGAGATCCTGAAACGCAATACTGATTTTTTGGAACACTTAACTAATAATTATCTTAGTTTAGCGCAACTACAAGCAGGCACAATGAAATTCATGGTAGAGAAGATTCCTATAAAGAGTCTAATCAAAGATACTATGGATATAATATGCCCGTTGGCAGATTCAAAAAAAATTAAAATAGATGTCCGATTGACAGAAGGATTACCACCACTTAATATTGATGCTGATAAGATAAAACAAGTCCTGATAAATATCATTGGTAACGCCATTAAATTTTCACCTGAAGGGGCATTAATCAATATTAATGTGAAGAAAAAAAACGAGTATATCCTATTTGAAATTCAGGATTACGGATTGGGTATACCCAAAAATGAGCATGAAAAAATCTTTGAGATGTTTTTCCAATCTGAATCAATTCGGAATAAAAATATAAAGGGAACTGGACTTGGGCTTCCCATCTCAAAAACTATCGTTGAAGCATATGGGGGGCAGATATGGGTTGATAGCAAAATAGGCAAAGGAAGCACGTTTAGTTTTACACTGCCCATTAATCTCGTGAAAGAAATTAAAATTAATCTCGTAAAGTAGAATTTTTAAAGTCAAATCAAATAAACACAGAACGTATTCTCCTTTTCATTTCTAGAGCAAAACTAATATATTAATTCACCTACCGAGGAGTAGGCTTAATTTTAATATAGAGAAAACGGGAGTGTAGTAACGTTGAAATGAAAATCAGTATAAACAATTGTTAAGGGGAGGTTTATTAAGAATTAGTTGTTTTGAGATAATGGTTTGAGGGAGAGAATATGCAAAAAGATGAGCTTATTCAATTTCACATGTTTTTATTGCAATTAAAAAACCATCTAGAGGACATGGTTGATAATTATGATGGGCGGGAATTTCAGTCTTATGACAAATTAAATGTTACACCATATCATATCTATAAATCTAAGAGAGAACATAAACTTGCTATATTTACACTTAGTAGGGGAATTGCAAATCTTTTATCTTATAATAATTTTCCAGGTTTAGAAAAGGTTTCTAACAGACTTGGTCAAATATCAGAACGTTTTATGACTGAAAAAGAGAAAGGATTTATGCTTTTGTTGAAATGAAATCAGTATTACAAATTGTTATTTTTATACTATATTTTTTTAATTTTGTTACATATAAATTTCAAAATATTTAAAATAAGATAATCTATACTCTGCTGTTGGACAGGAATTATTTTTCTAATGCGGGGGAAAAAAAGATGAGGAAAAGGATAGGAATAATTTTTATTTGTATAATGCTAATAACTTCCTGTATAACTGTTGTTTTTCCTGTTGAAAATGTGAAAGCAAGTGAAACTACTATCTATGTACATCCTGGTGAGAGTATACAAGATGCTATTGATGCTGCAAATCTAGGTGATACTGTTTTTGTGTACAATGGAACATATTATGAGAATATAAAAATCAATAAAAAAATCAATCTTATAGGAGAAGATAGAGAATCAACAATTATTAGTGGAAATAAGAAAGATAATGTTATACAAGTTACTGACTCATGGATTAATATAAGTAATTTCACGATTCAAAATAGTGGAGCTAATTCAGCGGGAATTAATATTAATGATAATCATAAAATTTTCAATGTATCTATTATCAATGATAAAATCACCGATAACGGTATTGGTATATTATTAAAAAATTGTACCAATATAACTCTAGAAAATAATAATATCGAAGATAACAACATAGGTATACATTTAAACGCCTCATCAAAAAATACTATATATCTAAATCAATTTTTTTATAATAAAAATGGAATTGAATTAAATTATTGCTTCCAAAATACTATCGATAATAATTGGATAAATAGAAACTGGGAAAATGGGATTGTGATTAAGAATTCAATACAAAATACGATTAACTCTAATCATATTTTTTATACCATGGAAATTGATATATTCTTAATTAAGTCCTCAAATAATAATATTAGTGACAACATATTTGAAATATGTAACCAAGCTGCTATTGATCTAAATGACGATTCAAACATGAATTTAATTCTTGACAATTATTTTTATAATGGAAATGTTGGAATCTATCAAAAAAATTGTAGTTATAATAAAATTCGAGATAACAATTTTAATGAATTTAAACGACCAATTCGACAATGGAATTCAGATTATAATGAAATAAAAAATAATTCTTTTACAAATATTTCAATAGAACCTTCAAATCAACCATTATGCTTTTATAATTCAAATTATAACACAATCATGAATAATTATATTAAAAATTATAATGGTTATGGTCTATTTCTTGGAAAAAGCGAGAATAATTTTATTTATAAAAATAATATTTCTAGTGCCTATGGAATTTCTCTAGATTATCAATCTAATGATAATATCATAACAAATAATACAATTAAAGTAATTAAAACAGTTGGCATCTCGTTGGACTCTTGTACTAATAATTTCATTGAAAATAATAGTATTAATTGTATGTTTTATTATCATAATGTTTCACTTAATGGCATCTCCTTATATCAATCATATAATAATAAAATAATAAATAATACTATTAATAATTACCAAAATTTTTTTGAATATGAGGAGGCATATGCAGTTTATTTAAAAGAATCCTTGAATAATATTATCTATTAAAATAATATAATGAATTGGCCATTTAGTATATTTTTAGATACAAATTGTAATAATAATATATTAGATACCAATAAGTTGATTCAAAAAGAAAAACTGGGGATTAATATTATTATTTTTAATAATTGTAATGGGAATTTAATAATTAATAATATTATTAAAAATAACACTGGAACAGGATTATTATTTGATTATAGATGTGCAAATAATACTATTGAAAATAATAAAATTGAAAACAATCGTTGGGGTATTACATTAAGACTTTCATGTAATAATAATACATTTATTAATAATAATATAAGGGGTAATAATTTTTCTGGTGTATTAAGTGGTTCATGTGATAATAATTCTTTTGATAATAATAAGATTATCGACAATTGTGGTGATGGTTTTTGCTTTTCGGACTCAAGTAATAATATATTAACAAATAATTTGATTTCGAGAAATGGTGGGGGAAATCCTTTTAGTTATGGTGTGGATGTTGATGATTATAGTGTTAACAATCAATTCTATTCTAATTCGTTTGCCAATTTAAATAATGCTTTTGATGAAGGAAAAAATTTTTGGTATAATAATAAATTAAATAAGGGAAATTATTGGAATGATAGTAATTTTATTGATATTAATAATGATTGCATTTCTGATGTACCATATAATATTCCTGGTGGGGATAATATAGATTTATTTCCTTTACTGGATAAAACACTCCCTGTTGTTACTATTAAAAAACCTATAGATTCAATATATCTTACAAATAGAGAAATGATTTCTTTTCTTATGCCTTTAATTTTTGGAAATATTGAAATTGAAATTAATATAAAAGATTCTGAATCAGGCATCAAAAATACCCAATTAAAGATCGGTAATAAAATTGTAGCTAATATTTATAATGATACATATATTTGTAACTGGGATGATTTTTCTTTTGGTTTTTATAAAATTGAAGCGATAGCATTTGATAATTTTAATAATATTGCCTCTGATTCCACTAGAGTGCTGAAGTTTGATACTGCACCAGTTACTTTACCGATATTTCCATTACTAATGTATAAGAGATGGATGAAAACCTTCGGAGGAACAATTAATGATTACGGTATTTCTGTTCAACAAACCACAGATAGAGGATACATAGTCGTAGGATCGACATATCCAGTTAATGCTGATAATTTTGATGTTTGGTTGATTAAAACCGATGATGAGGGCAATAAGATATGGGATAAAACCTTTGGAGGAATAGATAATGACTATGGGCATTCTGTTCAACAGACGATTGATGGAGGATATATTATTACAGGATGGACATCTTCATATGGCACTGGAAATGACGATGTGTGGTTGATAAAAACCAATGTAAAAGGTGATAAGGTTTGGGATAGGACTTTTGGAGGAACAGAGTGGGAAAATGGTTATTCTGTTCAGCAGACTAGTGATAGAGGATATATAATCACAGGAAGAGCTGGTAG
>JALHTX010000116.1 GCA_022866015.1 Thermoplasmatota archaeon | reverse complement strand
TGTTATGATTTTTGGTTTTTTTAGGCATAGTTTTTGCTCTTGGAGACGTCTATAAACCTAAATCCGTATAACAAATCAAAAAAAGAAAAAGAGAATGAGAACATTGTATTGTCCTCGTCCCCCGAGGTTATTTCAACCTCTTTTTTATGTTTGCTTGTTTGGGGGTTTTTCTGATATAATAGAAAACTTTTATCTAATAATAGATATTAACCTTTTTTCATGGATTTTAACTTTAAAAAACCATCCCCTCTCTTTGTTTTATTGTTGATTTTGTTAACATTTACTTTTATAATTGTTATGCCTATACTATCCTTTTTTGGGATAATTTCATCTACTCAAAGTACTCAAGATATAGAACCTCTTTCTGAGTCATTATTTTTCCAGGTATTTCTTTTAGTTTTTCAGTTGTTATCTGTGATAGGACTACTAATAATAATACCAATCATCTGGTATTATATAATTAATCGTTATGATTTTAGAAAAATTTTTGAAAGATTAAAACTTACATTTGAAAATATTGATATTGCTTTTTTATGGGGCATTGTTGCTACAATACTTATTTTTTCAATATTTTTTGTTATAGAGTTTTTATTAATCGCTCTAGGGGTTAATCCAGATACTCTGGGCAATATTCAGGATTTGGAGAAGTATTTTACACCAGTATCATTATTTATCCTTGTCTCAGTTCAACCTATTGCTGAGGAGATTTTTTTCAGAGGTTTTCTATTAGATAAAATTGGTTCTTTTGCCGGCCAAAATGTCGCAATTTTTTCAACTGCGGTACTTTTTGGTCTTGCTCATATGAGCTATGGTAAAATTTACCCTGTTTTGTTTCCTATGATAATGGGTGTTTTGTTAGCATATGTTGTTATTAAAACTCGTAATATTTATGCATCTATCTTTGCACATATATTCTTTAACGTTACAAGTTTTATTTTTTATTTTGCTTTTAAGAGTTTCCAACCTTAATCGTTAAATCTTTATACATCTGATTTATCCAGATTTACAATTTCTGGTGATTAGTTTATGGAAAAACAAAGAACATTTGTAATGATTAAACCTGATGGCGTTCAACGTGGTTTTATTGGGGAAATTATAAATCGTTTTGAGAAAAAAGGACTTAAAATTGTCGCTATGAAAATGGTATCAGTAAGTAAAGACCTTGCAGAAAAACACTATGGTATTCATAAAGGTAAACCTTTTTTTGAGCCTACTGTAAAATATATCACTAGTTCCCCTGTTGTAGCAATGGTTCTTGAGGGTTTTAATTCAATTGAATTGGTACGCAATATGATGGGTAAAACTAATCCTGTTGAAGCGACACCAGGTACTATACGCGGTGATTTTGGTCAATTCATCGGTCGTAACATTGTTCATGGTAGCGATGGTTTAGACACTGCAAAATTTGAAATTAATTTGTGGTTTAAACCAGAAGAAATCTCAAAATATGTTCGAATTGATGAAAAATGGCTTACTGAATAAAGCCTTTTTTAATTTTTTTGCCGTTGGTTTTATAATAGATTATTTGATATGGCTTTAACATAATGGTTTTTGACAGAAAAACGTTGGTAATTCCTAATAATACAAAATTTGAGGAAAAGAATATTGTTACAAATGGTGATGTTGTAATTGGTGATCGTTGTCTTATTCAATTTGGTATAAAAACTGATGGTCGTATTTTTATAGGTGAACATGTAATAATTGATGGTAATTTAGATGCAACTGAGGATATTCGTGTTGATATTTTCTCAAATATTGGCGGTAGCGTTAAAAGTGGTGGTAATGTTTATTTTGGTGAGAAAGTAAAAGTTAAGGGTAAGCTTTCTTTAAATGGAGATCTTGATGTTGGTGATAGTGTAGAAATAGATCAGGGTTTTGAAGCAAAAGGTTGGATTAATATTCGTAGTCCAATACCTATTGTTATATATGTTTTTATATATCTTATGCAGTTGTTGAAAATGGGGCACTCTGAAGAAATAGAAAGAATTCTTTCAGAAATCGAAGAAAATGACGAAGATATGATACCTATATCTGAAATATTTTTATTTATTCCAAACAACTCAATAATTGGAGTTCAAAAATCAAAAATTGACTATAATGTTAAAATCGGGAAAAAAACAAAGATACTTGGAAACTATGATATTAAAGGAAACATTTTTATTGAAGAAAATACGATTTTTCATGGTAGTCTAAAAGTAATAGGTGATGTCTTCTGTGATAAAAAAGTAAAAATACAAGGAAATATAGATTCATCAGGTAACGTAAAAATTGAAGACGAAACAAATATAGCCGGAAAAATTTCTGCTGAAAAAATCTTTCTTTCAAAAACTAGTAGTGTAAATGGAGAATTATTTGCTAAAAATGGTATCTCTTTTAAATCTCCTTCAAAAATTCAAGCAGAAGAAAAAGTTGAAAGATTTGAAAAAGATACAGATATAGTTGATGAAGTTGATAATCTCTTGGAGTAATTATTTATGTGTATGCAGATAGGAATAGTTGGAAAGCCAAACGTCGGTAAATCCACTTTTTTTAATGCTGCAGCTGATGCACATGCGGAAATTGCAAATTATCCTTTTACAACAATTGAGGCAAACCATGGAGTAATGTATGTTAGAAAACCATGTCCTTGTAAAGATTTTAATTTAAAATGTACACCTCATAACTCAAAATGTATAAATGGTATTCGTTTTGTACCAATTGAAGCAATAGATGTTGCAGGGCTTGTTCCAGATGCATGCGAAGGAAGAGGTCTTGGTAACAAATTTTTAGATGACCTACGTCAAGCTCATGCATTTATTCATATAGTTGATGCATCGGGTAGTGCTGATGCGGAGGGAAATCCATGTGGCTTAGGACAACATGATCCGCTAAAAGACGTTGAATTTCTTGAAAGAGAAATAACAATGTGGTTTTTTAATATTATAAAAAAAGACTGGGATACAATTGCAAGACGCAGTGAATTAGAAGGTAAAAAATTGGAGGTTATGTTTGCAGATAAACTAACGGGTCTTGGTATAAATGAAGAACATATACATCGAGCAGTAAGAGAATTAAAACTTGATATATTAAAACCAGCTAGATGGACTAATGAAGAACTTATTGATTTTTCAGGTAATATTAGAAAACACAGCAAACCAATGCTTATTGCATTTAATAAATGTGATATTGCGACAGATGAATTTATGTTAAAGGCAGAGGTACTAAGAAAAAAAGGTTATATTGTTGTTCCCACTAGTGCGGAATCAGAACTTGCGCTTTCAAATGCTGCAAAAAAGGGTTTAATTGATTATACACCTGGAAGTAATAATTTTGAAATCTTAAAATCCTCTGAACTTAGTGAAAAACAGAGAAAAGCATTAGAATACATAAAAATGCATGTACTTATAAAATATGGATCAACAGGTATACAAAAATGTATAGAAGAAGCAGTTAAAATGCTTGATCTTATTGTGGTTTATCCAGTTGAAGATGAAACGCATCTAAATGATAAACAAGGTAGAATACTACCAGATGCACATTTCATGAAAAATGGTAGCACTGCAAAAGAATTAGCATATAAAGTTCATACAGATTTGGGTGATAATTTTATAAGAGCAATTGATGTACGAACTAAAAGAATTGTTGGTGCGGATCACAAACTAAAAGATGGAGATGTAATAAGAATAGTTTCAAACGCCTAGCTTTTATTTTATTGTACCTTCTTTACCGCATTTTGGGCATATTATTTTTGTAGTACTATCTTCGTTTTTTTCTTTTGTGAAAATATAGCTGCACTCAGGGCATTTAACAATATATTTTTTGTTATCTTTGAATTTTATGGGTTCTGTTAAATCTTTTTTTTCTGATTCAACTGATTTTTTTCCAAGACTTTGTGTTAGTTCTTCTTTTTTCTTTTTATCTATGGCTGAAAACAAGGTTTTTTTAAATAATTCAGAAATTTTTACGTCATCGGTTTCATCTTTTTTTTGTTTAGGTTTTTCTATTTTATATTCTTCTGAAAACGGAGATTTTTTTTCATCAGAATATTCGACATTTTTATAAGTATTATTCTGCTCATCCATTGTTTCTTTTTTTATATAACTTGTGTCTAATTTTTCATTTGTTTCTTTTATATTCATTTCATTTGATAACCAATTCTCTATGGATTCCTTTTTATTTTTGAAATAAAAATCCTCATTAGTATCTGATTTTTTATTGTTAAAATAATTTATCTGTTCAATAGTTGGTGAAAAAGATTTTGTAACAGGTTTTTCTATTGTTAACTCTTGTTTATTTGATTTAGAATCTTTAAAGGTTCTATAAAGAAAAGGTATAGTTATAATAATATAAGAAATCGAAGCTAAAACCATTACAATCATGTTTATTAATATAATATAGGAATATCTGAGTTGTTCTACGCTTATATATGCTAAGAGTATATTATCAAAATTATTTGCTTTTAAGATAAAAATAATATATTGATAACAGGTAATGCTACTAAAAATAATTGATAGACAACCAATAGTCAAAAATAGAAAGCTTATTTTTTCGTATATCTCTGATATATATATTATAGCTCCAAAAAATGCAGTAAATAATAGAATTATAGTTATCCATATTAAGATATTAATTAAGTTAATATCATAATATAGAGATTGAATATCTATATTTTGGCTATATGGCATACTTTCAATATTAAAATAAACAAGTTTATCTGGGTTATCTGGATTTTTTAAGATAACAATTGGTAAAAATGAGTTCAGTATTAATGCTAGTACGCTAAATAATAACAGAATAATTGAAGTTTTTTTAATTTTATTTGATACTGCTGCTTTGCTCATTTTTATTTAACTCCATAGTTTAGAATTTTTAAAGATTTATTTTTTTTCTTTTCTTCAAATATTTTTTCAAAGTCATTGAAATTGATTTTTAAAACTGTAAAAGTCATATATATTAAACCTGAGGTGATAAAAAGTAATGCGATTGGTGAGATAAAAATAAAAGCTAAATTTTGTATATTATCAGATATAAAATTAGCATTATAAAATACAAGTATATTAGCACCCATAAATTTTATTGTAATAAAAATTAAGTATATACCTAGAATAGTGGTTATTAATGCAAAAAAACAATGAAACAATTTATATTTTTCTATTGAAAAATCAATGCCTTTAATAAATATTCCAATAATTGTAAAAAAACAACCTAGAGCGATAATTTCATATATTATAAATGATTGCGCACTAGAAGTTAATTTTAAAGTGTAGGAATTTACACCAAGATACTTATAACTATCTTTAGATTCGAAAAAACTTGAAAAATTAGTATCGTTACTAAAATTATCAATTTTATCTGAATAATAAAAAATCTCATTATTCTCTAGATTCGATGTTTTATTATCATATATTGCATAAGCCCAAGGAATAAAGTTTATAATTAATAGACAGATTAAACCAAAGATTATTAGAATTAAACCTAGTTTAAAAAATGGTTTTTTCTTAGATTTTAATTTCTCTTCTGTTTTTATCTTGTTTATTCGCATAGAAGCTTTTTTGTAGTTTTCGTCTAAAATTTTTTCTTTTAATATTTTTTTATCCTGTTTTTTAATAAGCAAATCTTCTTCAAAATTCTCATTTTCAAGTAATCCCATTTTTCTCTCCTACCGTTAAGGTTAAACAAATATTATACTATTAAGTCTTTTGAAAATATAAATTTTTTAAAAATTTTTTTTTTGTATTTAAAATTTAAAGCTTTTTTTATGTGCATATGCAATTGCATTATACTTAGGCATATTCATATACAAATTAATTTTTTATATATACATGACATACTATACAAATGGGATTGCACGCTCTAATAATGTATTTCTACATTTTAGGAGGGATAAAATTTGCCGAAAAGAAAATACTCTCGATATAATACTAAATCAAAACGTATGGAAAAATCAAAACTTATAGAAAAATCAAAACTTTTGGAAAAAAAAATATCACTTGAAGTAATTCCAAAGAAAACGATTACGATAACACTATATGCATTAAGATGGTTTTTTTTCCTCGTATTTTTATTTATAACCATTGGTATCATCACATTGTTTTTAACCAGTGGTAAAATCTATACTCAGATGATCCTTATATATAGTATCACTGGTTTCTTCACATTTTTCATGGGTTACTTAGGGTGGATTATAGCACAAGGTGTGATGAATACATTATCTAAAAATGAGGATACTCTAAAAGAAAGTATACCATACTATATAAGCGATATTAATAAGTAAAAAAAATTCAAATATTGATAATACTAGGTTTTAAAACCTCTTTCTTTTTACATAATGTTATTTTTAGATGTGAAAAGTTAATTTGATAATATTTGATTATTCTTTTTTTTTAATGACGATTACTAATTTAATTATTATATCTTATTTTTCTATTTAATTCATCTTTTTTATTTAATTTTTATTTTGTATATTATACTTTTTCATCTTATAAATAATCTATAAAGTCTTTGTAACTGATGTTGGGAACCTGAATATCTTATTTGTTACAATAATGATTCCGATAAAAATGATTTGAAAAATATTTTTAAGTTACTTGGAGCTGGTTGATATTTCTCCTTTTGGTGAATTTGATAATTATATTGAATTTCTTAAATGGTAATCTTAAAAATTTTCCTTTGCATCTAACATTTTAATAAAGGTAGCCGGATTACCACCAAATAGTTGGTTATCTGGAACATTTTTTGTGACTATAGATCCTGCTGCGATGATAGAATTATCCCCAATATGAACACCTTTCATAATTATTGAACGCATTCCAATCCATACGTTATTACCAATAATTACTGGACTATCAGCTATTTCACCAGATCTACGGATGATTGGATCGATCGAAGGGTTATGGGAATCGTTATCTAATATAACAACACCAGGTCCAAACATACAGTCATTTCCAATAATTATTTTATTTCTAGAATAAACTGTTGTTCCATTCAGTCTACAATTATTTCCTATTTTTATAACAGAGTTCTCAAGATACGTAAAAAGTCCAGTTTTAAATAATTGTCCTCTAGGATAGGAATTTAACGAAACATTATTACCTAACTCTATTTTTCCATCATTTTTAATTAAACATTTGTTCCCTCTTAATTTATCTCCATAAACAACACCATGTATTCGTAAATTTAAGTGAAGAAGAAACAAAAGAAAACCTTTTTTAGGGTACCGAAACAAAATAAATATTTTATTATCGGAATTTGGCATACATCCTCTCTTTTTAAAAGAAATTATAAGATATATAAAAGATTTACTATTAATTATTTTATGAATTATTATTAGAAACTTTTAAGTGTGATTATAATATACCTTTTTTATATTTATGGGTAAGTATAATATGAGGAAAAAGATAGGAATAGTCTTTATATGTATGATACTTTTAACTTTATTTCAAGT
>JALHTX010000115.1 GCA_022866015.1 Thermoplasmatota archaeon | reverse complement strand
TAAGTTATAAGGATTTGTTACGATAAGGTAATCCCCTTGGTGACAAGCTTCTTTTACTTTTACTCTTAAATCTGTATCATCCCATTTTTGTTCATGAATATTAACATATTTTTCTATATTTTTAGAATCATCTTCATATGAAATATCAATGTGTTCTGCAATGCTATATTCTTCAGTTTCAGTAAAAAGAACAGGAACAATAGAATAAAATATACATAAGGTATCATCACTCATTAATGCATATCCTGAACTAGGATAAGTGTTTGAATAATTAAAATTAATTATACAATCACGCGATAATTCTTGATATGTCACTTTATTTATACGTGGGCTACAATCGAATTTATAATAACTTTCTATATATGAATCATATGGTTCTTTTATGCACTGGAATCCATGATGAGATATATTTACATTTAACCATTTGAGATTTTTTTCATCAATATTTTTTATTCTAATTTCAACCTGATAATAATTCTTCATCTCATTGACTACTTCACAATGGATTGATATACTTCCTATTTCTGTAGGTTCATGTAATGAACCAGTCTGAAAATATTTAGGAATGTTCAAATCCTTAATAATATCATTATCAATCTGCTCTACTTCTACAACCTTGATAGTATTAGTATTAATCTGCTGGGTTTCCCCAAGGCATAAAAAACTTGGGAATATCATTAATACTATAATTAAAATTCCTATAATTTTTATTTTCATCTTTTTCCTCCCTCAAAAAATAACAATTAATGAAACAAATAACAGATATATAAGCATATATCGGCATATAACGATTATTTAATTATAACATTTGTTACATTAAAATTAATAATAAAAGAGCTAAAAACAACAAATTGTAAAATTGATTTCATTTAAAAAAAAGAAAAAAATGGTTTAAAAGAACTTCCAAACCATTATCTCTTCAGATCTTGTATTCCTAGCATTATCATATGCAATAACTCTTAAGTTATGCTGACCAAAAGAGAAAACATTCCAAGACCAACTGTATGGTGCTGTATGATCTAAACCTTGTAGCACATTATCAAGATAAAATTCAACTCTACCAATACCCGATCCTTCATCAGTTGCATTAACCTGAATATCAATACCACCAACGATAAAAGTTATACCAATAGGTAAAATTCGATTGTTATCAAAATAAAGACCATTTAAAGGTTTAATGATTTCAACAGTTGGAGGAATAATGTCTTCAGGTGGCTCTTCATCTATTGTAGCTGTAGTTGTATCTGTATCTGTTTTACCATTATCATCAGTAACTGTGAGTGTCACATTATATACTCCAGGTATACCATATATAAATGTTGGACTCTGCAAGGTGCTGTCTACTTGTATCCCATCACTATCATCAAAATCCCAGCTATAAGAATAAGGTGAGGTACCACCAAAAGCACTACCTGTAAACTGTATTGATAAATCTACTTCTCCATAATATGGACCACCAGCATCAACATCCAGATTAGAAGAAAGTATTGTAGCAGTTGTGGTATCAACGTCTGTATCACTATTATTATCAGTCACTGTAAGAATCACAGTATATACACCAGGTTTTGAATAGGTATGTGTTGGATTTTGTTGAGTAGAGCTTTGATTGTCACCAAATTTCCAGCTGTAGCTATAAGGTGTACAACCTCCAATTGCATTACCTTCAAAATCAATAGACATACCGGTATATCCTTCGTATAGACCATTTGCATAAGCAACTAAAGTAGGTGTTGAAATGGTAACAGATGCAGTATCAGAAGCTGTATTTCCTTGACTATCTTTAATATTTAGTGTTGTTGTGTAGGTTCCATTATTAGTATATTGATAAATGGGATTCTGACCAGTTCCTGAACCACCGTCACCATAAGTCCAACTATATGTATAAGGTTCACCACAGCCGCCAGTGGCATTACCTGAAAAAGAAACAGGATTACATTTAGTACCAGTATATGGTCCACCTGCTTCAGCAATAAATGCTGGTATTGTAAATGTCATATCACTTCCATAATTAGTTCCATCACTGTTAGATGCTGTTGCCCGAAAATGATAAGTAGTACTTGAAATCAGACTGCTAATATTCTTTGTAAAAGAACCAATGGATGATTTAATCTGATGCGCAGTTTGAGACCCATAACTTGTTGTCAGCCCATATTGGAACCAGATTTCACAAGTATCATCTCCACCCATATTAGTCAGGTTACCATTCAAAGTAGCAGAATTACATAGAATATTTGTTGCAGCATTAGTGGTGACTGTTGGAGCCACGACTACTATTGTATATTGGATAGCTATGGT
>JALHTX010000114.1 GCA_022866015.1 Thermoplasmatota archaeon | reverse complement strand
GTATCTTCAGTTTCTCCGCTGCGATGCGAAACAACTGCCGTCCAGTTATGCTTTTGTACGAGTTCAACCGCCGCAATTGCTTCAGTAAGGGTTCCTATTTGGTTCACTTTGCACAACAAACTGTTTTAATCGTTAAATTACGCAATAATTCGTCATCTAATCATTCTCCTTGAAAGTACTACAAGAAATAAAGCCATTAGAAATGCTCCAATTAATGCTTCTCCAACTACAAGAAATTTCATTCCAAAATTAGTGGAAACAGGATGTAAATCACCATATCCAAGTGTGGTAAAAGTTACTCCACTAAAATACAAAGAATCCAAAAAGGAACCAGATGAAATTCCTTCTTTTGAAACTGGTCCACCCCATGCAAAATGATAAATTATTGCGCATATAAAGATAGTCAAGAACATTGTTCTGATAACTCGCCATGGTCTTTCTGCATAACCACATAACGCTTCCCAAGTACGATTAATTACAAAAGCAAATAATGCCTTAACATCTCTTTTATGCGATTTCCAATCTAGAAGATGCCTTTTCGTCATTAATCTTTTTCTATAAAAATAAAAATTAGCAACACGTTCTGGCCGATTTTTTTCTTTGAAAAATCTTTCAAGGTTGTAATATTCCCTTACAGCAGATGCAGGATCTGACTCATCAATCTTCTGAAATTTTGCAAACTCAAAATATTCGGCTTGTTCATAATCTGCATCTATTAAATTGCAACCTTCTAAATAAGCATAATTTAAATTCGTTACAATTATATTAGAATGCTTTAAATTAGATCTGTTCAGATCTGCAAAAGCCAAATCTGCGCATTCAAAAATTGCATTTATTAAAATAGCTTTTTCCAAGTTCGCATGTCTAAGCTGCGCTTTATTAAAATGAGCTTGTTTGTTTTCTTTACTTAGTTTAACATTTTTAAAGAAATAATTATTTAAAATTGCACTAGACCAGTCTAAACCAATAAGTTGTTCATCCTCTTTTAATTCACAATCAGCCCGATTATATTTTTCACGTAATTTATTTACTTCCTGTTGAACTTTTAAACCACTTAAATCTCTATCTTTCTCATGAATTTTTAGCAATTCCTTTACTAACTCCTCCATTTTTTCTCCCTCAAAACTACAATTTCATAACAACTTTTTTATTTCGTTCAATTATTATTTCTCCTACATTTAGCACAAACATCATATAACCCGTCTTTCAAAAGTTCTCCTTTGAAGAAATCAATAATGGGTTTCTTTTTATTACACTTTGAACAGTTTTTTTTCAAAACATATTTCAGAACATAATATCTAATTAAAAAATACATCAAGCCAACTATTGGGGCAACAAATGCACTTACAGCTATGAAATATACTACTCCAAAAACCCATTTATACCCTTCAAATTCTTGTGGAAATTGTGGGAAAATGGAATAAACCATCAGGAAACATACAAACGATGTTAGAAAGAGTAGACTTAGTCTGAACAAATGTCTGACTATTGGTTGTTCTTCATCAGCTCTTTTTTCAAAAATTCCACCTAACAAAGTAAAACCAAACAATGATAATGCCATTAAAGCATATTCTTTAAGTATTTCATAATTACCACCATTCATCAATGTCGTCGTCTGGTATATCATTCCTACATACAGCACAGCCACAGTTATACCTATAATAATTCCAGATGCTAAAGTGGCCAATAAAGCAAGTATATCAAGTTTTGAGAATTTTAAGTTTAATTCTTTAAATAGAAAACTGTTTTTTTCAGTATTTTTTGCCATTTATTTCCTCACCCAGAACGTAATTTAAAAACACCTATTTGTTTATAAACCTCTCATTAACAATTGTTTAATAAAAGATGAGTAAAAAATAGTAAGAATTTGTTTTATTTTAGTTAGTATTATTGGTTTAGTATTTTTTCAAAGAAAGGAAAACGCTCTAACATCTTGAAAAGTAGTTGTACAATTGGATTATATATGTATTTCTTTGGCATTCTAATTGATAAAAGGTATGACCATTCGCTTTCTAAACCATAAATATCCTTTGCCTTAACTCTAATGTTATATGAACCTTTAGCCCAGGAATGTAATGCATTTGTTATTTCGCCAGATTCTAATGGTCCAAGCCACTGGCTAAAACTGTCATCACCCCAATCCCATAGATAGTACACTTGGTCTCCATCAGGGTCAGTTGTATTGGATGTATACAAATATGAAATTCCTTTAGTACCATTTATTTGTCCAATTGGTTTACTGGGTTTACTTGGTGGGTTATTAGTAATGTTTATTGTTGTAAAATCCCACCATGGACCATCAGTTGAAAGACCATTGTTATCCCATGCCACAACATTCCAAAAATATGTTAAACAGTTAGATAGGGTTCCAGGGCTAATTGTAATTGTTGATATATTACTTGCAATCTTTTGTATTGGTGGCATACTCCCAAAATATACATCATATGTAACGGTATCACCAGCATCAGGGTCACCACCAGTCCAACTTAGGTTAGTGTTAATATCAACATTTATTGCGTTGTTAGCAGGGTTTGGGTTGGTAGGGATGTTTGGTGGTTGGTTTTCATTTTGAATCAATATTTGAATAGTTTTTATATCTGACCAATTACTAACTGCTCCGTAGATGTTCTTTGCTTTTACTTTAATATTATATGTTCCAGGATTATCCCATTTATGTTGTCTAGTACAAGTATCACCAGATTGCATTAACGATGTCCATTGTTCTACTGTATCATCTCCATTCCAGTCCCAACCATAATTTATCTGGCCATTATCAGGGTCGGTAGCATTAGTTGAAAACTCAATTAAACAACCTACCCATCCTGCTGGTGGACCAACTGGTCTACTGGGTTTATTTGGTGGGTTATTCAGTTCAATTTCAAGGTATGGAATATAACTACCATATTCTTTTGTTTGGAATCCAATTACTGGAATATCATAGTAACCCCAGTAGTTTTCATCCTTTATGTCCCATCCATAATTGGGGTTTGTTCCATCGATAAAACTTTTAACATCGTTTGTCACATCCCAGTTCATCCAATCATATGAACTTGGCACTATTACATTTGAGGTAGGTTGAGAGGCATAAGATGGTTGATTAATCCAATTAGTAGTCTCTTCATTCCAATCGCTTATTATTCTGTAGAGATTTAAAGATCTACCAGCAGGATTATTATCCAAAAATGCATAATAATAAAGTTTTAAGGTGGCTGATACAATCATTGTATCTGAAGGTATATCAGAAATATCAAATTTAATTAAACTATCCCATTCCCATATATCGCTGCCTCCTGCCCCATATGTATTTCTAACAGCCATATCAATTACAGGACCATTTATTTCGTCTGGCTTATCTTTAGATATACAGGTGTCATCCGTTGGATAAAAAGTGATACCAGTAGCTTTCACTTTTTCCACTGGAAAAACAACTAAAAACGAAGTCATTAGCATTATACATACTAAAAATATTCCTAC
>JALHTX010000113.1 GCA_022866015.1 Thermoplasmatota archaeon | reverse complement strand
CTTTTAGTTGTTTTTTTCTTAGGTTTTTTTGTAAGGCGAGTTATTTTTTGTCCTGTAACAATATCATAACCAACTGTTTTCCGTATTTTTTCACTATGTCTTTTCCTGTGATGTTTAGGACATAGCAATTCAATATTTGAAGCTCGATTATCATTATTTTTCATATTTTTATGATGAAATTCAAGAAATTCTTTCTCTTTACACCTTGGATATTCACAGATTCTTTTTGCCCTATCTATTACTTTTTTCTTAATCTCAATCTGTACAGGTTCACGAGATGAAACTCCTGTAATTCCTGGGATTTTAGGGGTTTTTATTTTTGACAACTTAGGAATCTCGATATCAATATTAAATTGATTTCTAACCATTTCTGCTCCCCCGCAATCTACAATTTCATAACAATTTTTTCTTTAAAAAACCAACCACTCAGGATAGTTAGGATAAAAAGATGTTGAAAACATGGATTGTTGAATTATGGTTGATAAGGACAATATCCGCATGCATTCATCGCAAGACATGTTTTTCTTTTCTCTTTCTCTTACGTTCCTTTCTTTCCTTCTTTGTTAAAGGCCCAGGTTTCTTTCCTGGAGATATATCCCTTCTGCCCTTGGATTTACTCATATCACCTTTCTCCTTTATTCATATCCATACAGGTGGATAGAAAAATGTAGTTAAAATATTTGCTATTTGTGGTAGTGTATCTAGATTTGGGGAGGATAAAAAGGTGTTGGAAATCAAGGTTGTTTTACACAGAAGATAATCTGATATATAATAGACCTTTTGCATAATTAGATTATAGACAAAGTCCATACAATTTATTATATCTTAACAAATTATTTAGTACATGATATTGTATTCTATCTCGCCCAAAAATGCAGTTTTATTTATTACGCAAAAGGTCTAATCTTTAAACTTGCCGCTGGAAAAATTAATTAACTTAATCTACATGCTAAATCCCCGAATATAGAGTTGGGAGGAATTGAGAAAATGATAGCTGGACAGCAACCAATAATAATATTAAGAGAAGGGACTACCAGGGAAAAAGGAAAGGGAGCACGATCTAATAACATTATGGCAGTTCTTGCTATATCTGATGCGGTAAAGTCGACATTAGGTCCTAAGGGAATGGATAAGATGCTTGTTAACTCTATGGGGGATGTCGTCATCACAAACGACGGTGCAACAATTCTCAAAGAAATCGATGTCGAACATCCCGCTGCTAAAATGATTGTTGAAGTAGCAAAAGCCCAAGATGAAGAATGTGGTGATGGAACCACTAGTGCAGTAATACTTACAGGGGAATTGTTAAAATATGCGGAAGAGCTGTTGGAACAAAATATTCATCCAACTGTTATCTGTAGTGGATTCAAAATAGCGGCAGATAAAGCAGTCGAAGTCCTTAATAAAATAGCGATTCAGGTTAAATCAGGGGATAAAATAACACTGAAACATATTGCTATGACATCTATGGCAAGCAAAGGAGCTAGCTCAGAAAAAGAGAGGCTTGCAGATATTGTTGTTGATGCAATTTCAGACATTGCAGAAAAGCAAGGTAACAAAACGATAGTAGACCTTGATAATATCCAAATCCAAAAGAAACAAGGAGGCGGAATTGCAAATACGGGGGTAATTAAAGGTATAATTCTTGATAAAGAACGCGTTCATGAAGGAATGCCAAAGCATGTCAAAAATGCAAAAATCGCTTTGATAAACACCGCGTTAGAGGTAAAAAAAACAGAAGTAAATGCGAGGATAGAGATCCGTGATCCAATACAATTACAGAAGTTTCTTGATGAAGAAGAAAGCATGCTTAGGAAAATGGTTGACAAAGTCAAAAAGAGTAGGGCAAATGTCCTTATCTGCCAAAAAGGTATCGATGATTTAGTACAGTATTTTTTTGCAAAAGAAGGTATCTATGCGGTAAGTAATGCAAAAAAGAGCGACATGGAGAAGCTAGCTAAAGCAACTGGTGCAAAAATTGTTTCTAGCTTAGATGATTTAACAGCAGTAGACCTTGGAAACGCTGGAAATGTCGAAGAGAAAAAATATGGCGATGACAAAATGACCTTTATCACGGATTGTAAAAATCCGAAAGCAGTTTCTATTCTTATTAGAGGGGGTACAGAACACGTCGTAGATGAACTTGAACGAGGAATACATGATGCGCTCTCAGTGGTTAAGGCTGCTTTAGAAGATGGTAAGATTACCGCTGGAGGAGGTGCAACTGCTGCAGCTATAGCAATGGCACTTCGGGACTTTGCGCCTTCAATTGGAGGAAGAGAACAGATGGTGATTGGTGCATTCGCGAACGCTATCGAAGTTATACCAAAAACACTTTCAAAAAACGCTGGATTGGACCCAATTGATATAATGCTTGAAATACGAAGAGAGCAAAAGAAGGGAAACAAATTTACTGGTATTGATGTGCTTGGTGGAAAAGTTACTGATATGATGAAACAGAATATAATTGAACCGCTTAGATTAAATATTTTTGAGATCAAAGTAGCCCAAGAAGCAGCAACAATGATACTTAGAATTGATGATGTCATCGCATCAAAAGGAAAAACTTCAAGCTCCCCTAG
>JALHTX010000112.1 GCA_022866015.1 Thermoplasmatota archaeon | reverse complement strand
TAACCATATCTTGTTTCTTTTTAATTGGAATAAGACCAGATGGGTAATCAAAACGAATAATTACATCGTATATTTCTTCCATCATGGTAAGACATTCATCTGCTTTTTTACCTTCGCCTTTACGGATGCTATCTAACGCTGTACGACGTAACTCACCAACAAGATCACAAAGACCCATAAGATAACTACTATATGTTGTCTGCAGTTCATCAGGATCTGGAAGCTCTTTTCCGTTCATAATATTATAAAGACAACTTGCTTCAACTAGTTCTTGAGCAGCATTCTCTACAAAACCAGCATGAAAAAGCTCAGGATGTGGTTTTGTTAAATTATAAAGAGTTTGCAAATTTGAAGATGCATTTTTAATATTATTTTGTGCATCTTTCATTTTCTTCTGATGTACACTCTGGATTGCCTTGCGACAAGAAATAATTATTTCACGACTAGAGCGAAGCGCTTGTTCACGAACTTTATCTTTTCCATCAATGTTTTTTTCAATTTTATTTACGATTTTATCTAGGTTTTTCATACTAGAGATAAAAACAGTCTTCTCTCTTTAAGGTTTTCCATAAAAAATAAAGATTAAAGAATAAAAAAAGAAAAAATAAAATGTTATAAAAGTTTTCTATTTACACAATAATCAGGTTTTTTACCTGCAAGAACTTTATTTATCTGCTCAGCACAAATAGTACCTGCTTTTATTTGCCCTTCTTTTGTATTTGCACCAATGTGCGGGGTTAATACAACATTATCAAGCTCAAATAAAGGACTTTTTTCGGGTGGCTCCTTTTCATATACATCAAGTGCGGCACCTGCAATTTTCCCATTTTTTAAAGCATTATATAATGCTTTTTCATCAATGGTTCCACCACGAGCACAATTAATTAGATACGCAGAAGGTTTCATTTTACTAATCATCTCTTCATTAACAATATGATGAGTTGCTGGTATATGAGGGATATGAAGACTTATGTAATCTGATTTTTCCATTATTTGTGCAACTTCATCTACTTTTTCAATGCTATCTTTTTTCATGTTTTCTTTTGAAATAAATGGATCATAACCAATTACTTTCATACCAAAACATTTTGCTAGTTTTGCTGTATATTTTCCAATGTTTCCAGTTCCAATAAGTCCTAGTGTTTTACCATCCAATTCAAAACCTTTAAGTGTTTTTTTTGCCCATTCTCCTTTTTTCATGGTTTTATCAGCATAAGCAATATTTCTTGAAAGTGTAAGAATATGGCCAAATGTTAACTCTGCAACACTTGCTGTTGCACCAGTTGGAGCATTTACCACTGGAATTTTATGCTTTCCTGCGATTTCAATATCAACATTATCAACTCCAATTCCTGCGCGGCCAATAACTTTAAGATTTCCTTTTGCTCCTGCTTCAACAACTTCTTTTACAGCTTTTGTACGACTACGAATCATAAGTGCATCATATTTTCCTATTTCTTTTACAAGAGTTAATGCATCCATTTCATTGTAGGTTACATCATGACCTGCTTTTTTTAAAACTTGGACTGCTTCTTCTGCCATTTTATCAGTAATTAATACTTTCATAAAAATTACCCTAAAGGGCAGGTATAAAAAAGAACATATTAATCTTTATGCTAAATGATCAAGCCTAAAATCAATACCAGGATATTCTGCTTTATCACCAAGTTCTTCTTCAATTCTAAGTAATTGATTATATTTTGCATTTCTATCAGAACGCGCTGGTGCACCTGTTTTTATTTGACCCGCACTTATTCCAACTACTAAGTCTGCGATAAAATAATCTTCTGTCTCACCACTTCTGTGAGATACAACAGCTGTCCAACCTTGGTCGTGGGCCATTTTTATAGAGTTAAGTGTCTCGGTTACACTACCTATCTGGTTAAGCTTTATAAGAACAGAGTTTGCAGCACCGAGCTCAATTCCTTTTTGTATGCGTTTGGTATTAGTTACAAAAAGATCATCACCTACAATTTGAACCTTGGCTCCAAGTTTTTTTGTCATTAAAACCCAGCTTTTCCAGTCATCTTCAGCAAGACCATCCTCGATACTTATAATTGGATATTTTTTACATAGATCTGCATAGAAATCAACCATTTCTCCGCCTGAAAAAGATTTTTTACCAATTTTGTATTTTCCATTGTAAAAAAATTCGCTGCTTGCAGGATCCATTGCAATTTTAATAAGTCCCTCATATCCTGCGTTTTCAACAGCTTTTAACATAATTTCAAGTCTATCTTCAACTAATGTCATCTTAGCTGGTGCAAAACCACCCTCGTCACCAATTAAAACACCACCTGCACCAAATTTTTCTTTTAGAAGTTTTGCAAGATGATGATAAGACTCTGAAACCATACGGATTCCTTCACAGAAACATTTAGCACCAGTAGGCATCAACATATGTTCTTGTATGCTATTTTCTTGACCTGCATGTTTTCCGCCATTTATCACATTACACATTGGCACAGGTAACATATGAGGTATAATACCATATAATTCACCGACATATTCATATAAACTAAGACCTTTTGATGCAGCACCTGCTTTACATACTGCCATACTAACAGGAAGGATTGCGTTAGCACCAAGTTTATCCTTATTTTCAGTACCATCAAGTTTTAACATAACATTATCAATTGTTTCTTGTGCTACAGGATCTAAACCAATAAGTTTTGGGGCAATAATTTTATTTACATTTTCTACAGCTTTTAAGGTTCCTTTCCCGAGATAACGAGATTTATCATTATCACGTAGTTCAAGTGCTTCATGTTGACCAGCACTTGCACCACTATGGGTTATAGCTCTAAAAATACCGTTCTCTGTTACAACATCTACTTCAACAGTAGGGTTGCCTCTTGAATCAAGAACTTCTCTTGCTTTTATCTTCTTTATATTTGACATAAATCCTCATTCCACACCAATGATATTTAATCCTTTAATAAAACTGTTCCTCTACAAATAATACTTTTTTTATATTTTTTAAGAAAGGCTTAATAACACCTAATAAACCAGGTTATGTTCGTTTCAAAGGTGAATACTTGAAAACTATATCTGATGCAAGTATCGAACTAGATACAAAATATATAATTGTAGAAAAGGAAGAATCAGTTTTAAAGGTTAAACCAGAAAAAAATAACTGACCAAACATTAATCAACCCTTCTAAATTACCCTGTTCAGGATAAAAAGATGAATGGCAGTATAAAGATTCAATTTCTTGGCGGCTGTGAAGAAGTCGGCAGACTTGCAATGGTTTTAGAATTAGATGATGTTAGACTTTTATTTGAATATGGTATAAGCCCACGAAAGCCACCTAGTTATCCAATGCAGCCAGATCCAGTTGACCTTGTACTTCTTACACATGCACATCTTGATCACTCCGGTGGGATACCATTGCTTTTTTCCAGATATGACCAAAAAATTCTTACAACAAAATTAACTGGTGAAGTTGCAAATCTTTTGCATAAAGACAGTATTACAATTGCAAAAAGCGAAGGTTATGCAATACCTTATACTCCAGAAGATGTCAAAGAAGCAAAGCATGCAGTAACTCCTATTAACCCTAAACAGAAAAGAGAATTAGGAGATAACAATGAAGTATACTTTCATGATGCTGGGCATATACCCGGTTCTATTATGTTTGAAATAGTTGGGGATAAAAAAATTCTTTTCACTGGTGATTTTAATACAGTTGATACTAATATTGTAAGAGGCACAAAACCTGTGCCATGCGACATTCTATTTCTTGAGGGAACATATGCCGGGCGTGATCATCCTGCGAAAAGACAAGAAATTGAAAAAAGTATGCTTGATAAAATAAACGAGGTTGTAACCAGAGGTGGCATAGCAATTCTTCCTGCTTTTGCTGTTTCTCGTTCTCAGGAGATTGCAATGGTTTTAAGAAAATCTGGTTATAATGTTTGGTTTGACGGGATGGGTCAAAAAGTTTCAAAGATTTTTTTGAAATATCCTCGTTTTTTAAAATCACCCGATGAGTTACGTAAAGCGCTTAATAAAATAAACATGGTTCACTCTGATCATGGCAGAAAACTTGCCACGAAAAAAGCAGAAGTTATTCTTACATCTAGTGGTATGATGGATGGCGGTCCTGTTCTTAGTTATATGAATAAACTTAAAGATGATAAAAAAAATGCTGTTCTTTTAACAGGTTATCAAGTCCCAGAAAGTAACGCTCGCCTTCTTTTTGATCATAAAATGCTTAATTTTTATGGTGTTAAAGAAAAAGTAGACTGCGAGGTTGAATATTTTGATTTCTCTGCTCATGCAGGGCACAGCGAACTTGTTGATTTTGCAAAGAAATGTAGCCCTGAAAAAATTATTCTTATGCATAGTGATAATCGCGAGGCACTAGTTGGCCCTCTTAGTGAGTTTGCTGAGGTTTTAACACCTAAGACCGGGGAAATAGTGAATTTGTGACGTGTTTTTAATAAACCTTATAATCATATTTTATTTATAATAAATATTTAAGAAAATAAAGGTGAAATAAGAAAAATGACTGAGATGACGCAACGACAGAAATACGATCTTAAGCGAAAACTTGAGGAGCTTAAACAAGCAAAAGGTCGGCATACTGAGCTTATATCATTATATGTTCCACCTAGTAAACAAATCTATGATGTTACAGCTTATCTTCGTAACGAGTATTCTCAATCTCAGAATATAAAATCTAAGACTACTATGAAAAATGTTCTTTCTGCAATAGAGTCGATCATGAGCCGCCTTAAAAATTTTAAACGACCGCCTGAAAACGGTATTGTTTTTTTTGTTGGTCATAAAATCGTTGGTGCCGACAAAACTGAAATGATTGCATTTGTTATTGAGCCGCCGCAGCCTATTACTATTTTTCTTTATCGTTGTGATTCGGTGTTTTATCTTGAACCATTGGAGGCGATACTTGTTGAAAATGAAATTTATGGCCTTCTTCTTTTGGATCGGCGTGAATGTACTATTGGAATTCTGAAAGGTAGTCATATTGAGCTTTTGAAATATATGACTAGTCAGGTTCCTGGTAAACATGGCCGAGGTGGGCAGTCTCAACGTCGTTTTGAGCGTCTCACAGAGATAGCAGCTCATGAATGGTTTGTTAAATGTGGTGAAGCAGCAAGTGAGATTTTTAAACAGGAGGAAAACATTAAAGGAATTCTTGTTGGTGGACCGGGTCCTACTAAACATTATTTTGTTGAGGAAAGCTATCTTCATTATGAGATTCAGGATAAAATAATTGATACTTTTGATACTGGTTATACTGATGAGTATGGTC
>JALHTX010000111.1 GCA_022866015.1 Thermoplasmatota archaeon | reverse complement strand
CACCCGCAATCTTTTTAGAGCTACGGCTAATTACATTTTCCATAAAGATTTGTTCTCCTGTCGCACCTTTAATGGGCAGGCGAATGCCTGCCGCGTTCGACAAAAAAAGAGTATGTTTTAGCTGGAGAAAAATAGAGATGCGGCTTTTCATCTGCGGGTCTTACGCTGATGCTTCAGACCACGCAGTATTCCCAGTCGCAACTATAAAAATTTTTATTTTTCAAGAAATTTTTGAATTTCTTCTAAAACATTTTTTGATTCTTCTAAATCCTTTATGTATTTTTTAAAACGTGGTGCACGTCTATCAAGTATTACTGCAATACCTCTATCTTTTTCATTACGGATCAATCTACCAATAGATTGTAGTAGTTTTCTAGCAGTTGGAGCCTCAACAGTGTATTCCCAGCCTTTCCTAAATTTAATATCATAATAATGTTGCAGACCACGTTGACGAGCAGTAGGTTTTGGATAAGGAATACCTACAATTAATGCAATTTCAAGCTGCTCTGCTGGAAAATCCATACCTTCACTAATACGTCCACCCATAACACTAAACAAGGCAGCACCCTCATTTCCTCCATTACCATATTCCTTAAAATCAGATACCAAATCCATTAATGCAGACTGTGACATCTTTTGCTCTTCAAAAAAAACAGATCTATTTATTTTGTTGATATCATCATTACCTCTAAACATATTTAAAACATTAAAACTTGGGAAAAAAACCATAGTATTTTTTGGAAAACTATTACAAACACTAGTAACATGATTTATCATACGATTAACCATATCATCATCTTTTGTTATATCCTCATATTTTGTAGAGACATCATCTACAAAAAGAACTCGTCGGTTTTCCTTTGGAAAAGAAGATGGAAAAGATACTAGTTCGGTTTTTTCAGGTAAACCAAGAGAATCTCTATATTCTTCTAAAGGCTCAAGCGTACCGCTCATATGAATAGTTGAATGAAAACAACTAAGAATCTCTGTTCCTACACTAGGATCAAGACAATATGCTTCTACACAGGGGTTATTACCACCACCCGCATCAACTATTAGCTTTACATATTGCTCCATCTCTAAGCTCATCCAGAAATCTAAGAAAACACCAAGACTATGAAGAAAAGAACGTGGTAGTTTTCCTTCTTTCTGTCGATATTCCTGTATTTTTTCACCATATGCTGTAAGATCACTTATTATGTCATGAAGATTTTTGCTAGTGATTTTTAGACGGCTAATTATTTCTGTTTCAAATTCATGACTTGGGATAAACGCATCTGTATTTTTCACTGCACCTGTTCGTATACCATTTTCAAGTATTGCATAAACATAGGTATCACGAAGATCAGAAGCTATACTTTCAAGCATTTTACAAAAACCAGAAACTGTTACTCTACCATCTAGCATGGAAGGGTCACCATATTTTTCTGCTTCCAAACTACAACTAGTAAGCATAAATAAACTAAGTTGCGATGAATATAAATCTCGGATATAATCAGGTAGGTTGTGTGCTTCATCAACTACAAGTATTATATCATTCTCAGGAACTCCTAATGCATCCAAGAGCATGTTTCGTATCATTAAATCAAAAACATAAACATAAGGAACAACAATCAAGTTGCTTTCTTTCATTAAAACCTTATTTATCTCATATGGACAAATACTTTGTTTTTCACAGTATTCTATAAATTCTTCCGCAGTTGGAAGATTTTTTTTAAACCATTGTTTGGTTTTATCTGTTTTTTCTTTATTAAGAAAACTATGATAAAACCTGCAACCTTCTGAAGGCACATTTTTTGTTTTCTTTTTTTCACTACTACAAAAACGAGATAATTCTTCAGATGTACCCTTTGAAAGCTCACTGTTGTTTCTTGCAAGTAGGCACATGTTTGCTCGTCCTTGCATACCTACCCCGGTAAGATTGTTTTTTAAATCAGGGTTTTTTTCTCTAATTGATCGTATTTCAAGTATTACTTGTCTTTGTTGAGCATTGGTGCGAGTAGTATAAACTATTTTTTTACCATTTTGCAATGCGTATTCAAGTGTTGCAGAAAGAACACATATTGTTTTACCAGAACCTGTTCCCGATTCAAAAACTAAGTGGCGCCTATCCTCTAGTGTTCTATGGATTGTTTGCATTATCGCTATTTGGTTTTTTCGTGGCTTATATGGAAAAATGTTCATGTTTTGATGTTTTGGTATATTTGATTAGGATAAAAAGACTTATTAGGACATTATTTAAACTATTAATGTCTTTATACAGGATTATTATAATTCCAAGAGTAATTACTAAAACCAATTTTTAATATGAAAACATTATAAAAACTCCAACTCTATGATAAAAGTATTTATTACATATAGTTTTCAATTTTAAACCGCGTTTCCATTGGATATAAAAAAGATTTTCTATTATATTTTGATGTTAAATTTGACTATTAAAACGTGATGTATAAATAATACGGGCAAGAACGGTCGATATCAATTTGCATGCCTGGGATTACCCCTCCTGTAGCTTTACATTTCATCAATTCAGAACATCCCTGCACGGATACTAACCACACGCAGTTACTACACCTCATCTTTTTTATCCTCCTTTATTTTATCAAAGTTAAAAATTCTTTTATTATCGGGATATCTGCTTCCACAAAATCATAAAATTCTAAGTCTTTACTT
>JALHTX010000110.1 GCA_022866015.1 Thermoplasmatota archaeon | reverse complement strand
AGGGAATTGCGCCTTTACTTACAATGATGAATTGTTGTGCAGAAGGCGTAGTTGTTGTGAATATTGATAATGGTTTTGGCGCTGGTTATTTTGCAAGTATGGTAAACAGGTGAAAAATAGATGAAGATTGCCTATTTTGAGTGTTTATCAGGAATAGCAGGAGACATGATTCTTGGTGCATTTATTGATCTTGGAATGGATGTAGATTTTTTTAAAAAAGAAATAAAAAAACTTAATCTTAAAGGATATAAAATTGATGTTAAACAAATTAAAAAAAACAACATTACTGCATCAGACATATGCATAAAAGTTGATGAAAAACAGCCAAATCGTACTCTTAAAGATATAATTAATTTAATCGAGGATAGTACTCTTGAAGATGATGTAAAAAACCTTAGTAAAAAAATTTTTTATAATCTTGCAAATGCAGAAAGTAAAGTCCACAATGTATCTGTTGAAAAAATTCATTTTCATGAGGTTGGAGCAATAGATTCAATAATTGATATTATTGGTGCAACAATTGCAATGAAGTATTTTGAAATCAAAGACGTTTATTGTTCTTCACTTCCGCGGGGCAGTGGTTTTGTTATCTGTCAACATGGAAAGATTCCTGTTCCGGCACCAGCTACACAAGAATTACTAGTTGGAATTCCTACATATGAGTTAGATAGTGGACATGAACTAGTTACACCAACGGGTGCTGCTATTATTACTACGATTTGTTCAAATTTTGATAAAAAACCAGAATTAATAAATGAAAAAATTGGCTATGGATCTGGTAAAATTATAAGTAGTCAACCAGGTGTATTAAAAATTGTTATTGGAAATTTAGAAAAAAAATAAAAAAATGTTTTTTAATTTTTTAATGCCTTTATTTTTTGGATTTGTGGTGCTTTATTGTATATATAGACCATCACTAGCCAAATACAAACTATAGCTATAGTCATTGTTCCACCAACTGTAGCCAACTCTTGTAACATAACTGGTATTTCTGATGGGGTCTGCATAGCAGTCAAAAATGGTGGAAACAAAACAACTTCCCCATGTGCAATATGTTCTACTGCAAGCATTATTACTCCGCCCCAGATCATTATGTTTAACCAGCCTATTTTTAGATTTTCAGGTATTTTTTTCCTAAAAACTGTTGTTACTATCGCAAGGCTCATTGGTGCTATAAAACATGCCATTTTATTTTCCTCCTATGATTTTTCCTTTTGGTTTAGAAATTATCAATATAATCTCCCAAATTACAAAAATTGGTATTAACATAACAATTCCAAGTAATGTTCCACTTGTAATAAGGCCATTTGTTTCAAGTTCTATAAATTCTCCACCTTCATAGCCAAGTATATGGTCTACAAGTATCATTATCGATGTACCCCACAGCATCAAACTCAGAATATCTAGCTTATAGATTTTAGGTTTTATATACCATATAGTAGTTACAGCAATTGCTGCAAGTATTGTTGTTACAAGCCACATAACATAGTTCCTTCAAAGCTATAATTTTTTTATATTTTTAGCATGTAAAGATTAATACCGTATATAACTATTTTGGTAACACAAACTTTAAATTAGTGCTACGAATATGAGTAAAACGTGCTACCATGGATGAGAAAATAACTAGATTTGGTGTAAGTATAGAACCAGATTTACTGCAAAAATTTGATAAAACAATCAAAAAAGAAGGTTATACAAATAGAAGCGAAGCAATAAGAGATGTGATAAGAAAAAATATAATAAATCAAGATACAATAGACCCGGATTCAAAAGCAATAGGGACTCTTACAATGATATATGATCATCACACAGGAAACCTAACAAATAAACTACTAGATTTACAACATGAACACCACAATGAAATACTAACAACTACACATGTACATATAAATCATCATATTTGCCTAGAAGTTCTTGTTTTAAAAGGTAAAACTGGAAGAATAAAGAAACTTGCAGAAAAAATAATAGCATTAAAAGGAATAAAACATGGAGAACTAGTAATTACAAAAAGTTCCTTCTAATGGCTTTTATCAGTAGCTTCATTTAATTCTTTAACAAATTTTTTAACATTTATATCATGAACGCTAGCAATATCACTTATTTTTTCAAAACTAGAAGCGATACAACCAATGCAGCCCATATTATACTTCTGAAAAACAGATATTACTTCAGGATGTTTCTCAATTACCTCGCGTATATTCATACCCTCTGTTATTTTTCCACTTGACATATTTCTTTTCACCTTGATTTAACAATTGTTACTATATACGAACTGTACAAACATAAACTATAAAAAAATATTGTAAGGAGAAAAACCCGGACGGAAAAAGTAACCGGCAAAAGAGAAACATTGAGGGAGCCGTCCGGTTTGGATACACGCTTTAAGAAAGATACTAATCTCTTAATATTTAAACAAGAACAGAGGGTGACTGAAAGTATTAAAACCATTTTAGATGTCAAACAAAACCTGAACTCTACAAGGCTTATTCTTTTTAACCTCAAGCATGTGATAAGTAACAGCCTTTATCTCAGCACCAACTTTATGTTTAGATAGATTAAATTTTTCACCATAAAAAGTACCTTTCAAACTCTTATTAGCTTCATCAATATCTAATTTAAAAAAACCAAAAACTATGTTATTTACACTATGAAGATACAGAAGCTCAGAAAGAAAATCAACAAGTAACTGCTCAAGATCAGACGCTTTCAATTCTATATTATACTGACCTGTGCTTTCCACTTCAGAATTATCAGTAATAATATCAAACATACCTTTTGCTGCATTTTCAAATGCTTCAGAAAGTGTTTTACCATAGGCTTTTACACCAACATCTGCAGTATGATCGATTAAATCGTATTTTTTCATATAATAAACTCCATTTTTAAAAGAAACATCATTATTTATGATTGGGTAATTAAACATATAGTTTGTTAAATTTTTTGTATTTGTCAAGCTCCAGATAAACAGAGTTCTCGCCTGAGGAGATTTTCAGTTTCCTCAACAATATTATGACCTTGCAACTTCCAAGTTGCAAGCAAAGAAGCGATATACTGATAGTTCTCCGGTCCTTTGATTGATCGAAAAGTACCGATGATCTTCTCCATAATCACATGCTCTCTGATT
>JALHTX010000109.1 GCA_022866015.1 Thermoplasmatota archaeon | reverse complement strand
TATGATATAGGTTACGGTGGTCTTGACCATGTACTTGCAATGGGTGAAGATATAAACATACTTGTTTTAGATACAGAGGTATATAGTAACACAGGTGGCCAATCTAGTAAAGCAACACCTATCGGTTCAGTTGCAAAGTTTGCAGCAAGTGGTAAAAAAACAAAGAAAAAAGATCTAGGCCTTATTGCTATGAGTTATGGTTATGTTTATGTTGCAAGTGTAGCTATGGGTGCAAATAAAAACCAGCTTATTAAAGCCATGACAGAAGCAGAAAACTATCCTGGACCAAGTCTTATTATTGCTTATGCACCATGTATTAGCCATGGTATCAAAAAAGGTATGGGTAAAACACAGGAAGAAGAAAAACTAGCAGTTAAATCTGGTTACTGGCCGCTCTATCGCTACGATCCACGTCTTAAAGAAGAAGGTAAAAATCCATTTCAACTTGATTATGAGGCACCAGATGGAAGCCTTCATGAGTTCATAATGGGTGAAGTAAGATATAACAGTTTAACAAGAACATTCCCTGAAGAAGCAGAGAAACTTCATAAAAAACTCGAAGAAGATATAAACGAACGCTATACAAAATATAAAAATATGACTGAAAAATAAAAATTTTATTTTTTCTTCTTTTTTATATATTTTTTGCAAAGACTATTTTATTTGTTTAGCATTACCTATTTTCAGGTGCACCAGTTTTGGAGAAAAGAGCAAAAGAGGTAGGAGATATTATAAAAAATTCCAAACAAATACATATTGTTAGCCATATCGATGCTGATGGTCTAACCGCCGGGAGTATTGCATATAAAACACTAGAACGACTTGGTAAAGATTTTTCCATCGAATTTGTCAAACAACTCGATGAAGATGTTATTAAAAATATTAAAGATAAAAATTACGAACTTGTATGGTTCACAGATCTTGGAAGTAGTGTTAGTACAAGTTATACTGATATTAACATGATTATAACTGATCATCATGAATGCCCTGAAAACTCAAATAAATTTTTTCATTTGAACCCTCATCTTTTCAATATAGATGGAGGTTTTGAAATAAGCGGCGCTGGTACTACTTATCTTGTTTCAAAAGCAATAGATAGAGAAAACATGGATTTATCTGCTCTTGCAATTGTTGGCGCCTGCGGAGACATACAAGACAGAAAATATGGTAAACTCATGGGCTTAAACAGAGATATCCTTATGGATGGAAAAAAACTAGAAGTTATTGATCCAAAAATTGATATTCGTTATTTTGGTCGTGAAACTAGACCTGTGTATAAACTTTTACAATACGCAAATGATCCAGTAATACCTGGTATCACTGGAAGAGAATCTTCTTGTATTACATTTTTGCAAGAAATTGGTATAAAACTAAAAGATGGAGATTCTTGGCGTCGTTGGATTGATCTTACAAAAAACGAAAGAAGTTTAATAATATCAAATATCGCACAAACCCTTCTAGTAAAAGGTTTTGGATATAAAATTACTAAAAAAATTATTGGAGAGGTATATATACTTGAAAAAGAAGAAGAGGGAACTGAAGTTCATGATGCTAAAGAATTTGCAACTCTTCTAAATTCTACTGCTCGTTATGATAAATTTGATGTCGGCCTTAAGGTTTGCTTAGGTGATCGTGATAAATATCTTAAAAAAGCAAAAAACCTACTTCTGGGTCACCGTGCTAATTTAGTTGAAGGCTTACAGTTTGCTCGTGAAGAAGGAATAGTTAAACGGGAATACTTACAGTTTTTCCATGCAGGTAATGGAATACGTGATACAATTTTTGGTATTGTTACAAATATGCTTATTAATTCTGAAGATGTTGATAGTAATATACCGCTTATAGGTTTTGCATTTAGAGATGATGGACAAGTTAAAGCTAGCGCTCGTGGGACAGAAGAGCTTGTTGAAAAAGGGCTTAATCTTTCAGCTGCTATGAAAAAAGCTGCATCAAGTTTAAATGGTATGGGTGGAGGTCACAATATTGCTGCGGGTGCAACTATACCAAAAGGAAAAGAAGAAGAATTTTTAGATTTATTAGAAGAAGAAATAAAAAATCAGTTGAGATTATAAATTTTTTCAACTGTTACCTCAAAGATCAATTCTTCTCCTGAAAGGTTGTTTAGACTAAATCCGGCTTTACGAACATCT
>JALHTX010000108.1 GCA_022866015.1 Thermoplasmatota archaeon | reverse complement strand
AGAGTATGCTTATTTTATGGAAATGGGAACTGGTAAATCAAAAGTTCTTATTGATAATATTGCTATGCTTTATGACAAAGGAAAAATAAATGCGGCGATGATTATAGCACCAAAAGGTGTTTATAGAAATTGGTTATCTTCAGAAATTCCTACACATTTACCTAGCCATGTACAATACAAAAGTGTATTATGGACGGCTTTAACATCCAAAACAAAAGATAAAGAGTATCAATCTTTGTTTGAAACAGACTACAACCTTCACATCTTTATTATGAATGTTGAAGCTCTATCAACGCCAAAAGGTTTAACCTTTGCGCGTAAATTTTTATCATGCCACAATACTTTAATTGCTGTAGATGAATCTACAACAATTAAAACTCCTAAAGCTGCGCATACTAAAAATATTGTAGGTATTGCGAGTCTTGCAAAATATAGAAGAATATTAACAGGATCTCCTGTAACAAAATCACCTTTAGATTTATACACACAATGTAAATTTCTTAATGAAGATTTATTAGGATTTGCTTCTTATTATTCTTTTCAAAATAGATTTGCTTGCATGGTTGATAAATGGTTTGGTGGCAGAAAAGTATCTGTTATTAAGTCCTATCAAAGATTAGATGAACTATCTAAATTAATAGAACCTTTTTCTTATCGTGTATTAAAAGAAGATTGTTTAGATTTACCTGATAAAATTTATATTAAGAGAGAAGTAGAATTAACAGATGAACAACTAAAACTATATCAATCCATGAAACTTGTTGCTATGGCTGCTTTAAATGGCAAAGTAGTTAAGGCCCCTCATGTTCTTACACAGATGATGAGATTACATCAAATTACTTGTGGTCATTTAAAAACAGAATCAGGTGAAATAGTTAATATTAAGAATAATAGAATTACTGAATTATTAAATGTATTAGAAGAAGTAGAAGGTAAAGTTATTATATGGGCTAATTATATTCATGACATTGAAAACATAGTTGAAGCAATTAAAAAGGAACATGGAAATGATTCTGTTGTACAGTATTATGGTGCTATTGAATCCGATCAAAGACAAAAAGCCATAGAGAAATTCCAAGATCCGCGATCACCGGTCCGATTTTTCGTGGGCAATCCACAAACAGGCGGGTACGGTATTACACTGACAGCTGCTAGTACTGTTATATATTATTCTAATGGATATGATTTGGAGAAGAGATTGCAATCAGAGGATCGTGCACACAGAATAGGTCAAAAGAAATCTGTTACTTATATTGATCTAATTGCGGAAAAGACTGTTGATGAAAAAATCGTCAAAGCTCTCCGCAAAAAGATTAATATTGCGTCTGAAGTATTAGGTGAAGAATTAAGAGATTGGATTTAACCAGTTAACTTCTTCTTCGTTGTAAGGCATCATTTTACCTCTACTTTAATACCTTCAACTTCTTTTGGTTTTTTAAAACCAAGTTTAATTTTAAGTAAACCATCAACCATTTCAGCTTCATCAATTACTACATCAGATGCTAACTCAAATTGTTTAATGAATTTTCTATAGGCTAATCCTTTTTGAACATAATCTATATTTTTATCTTCAACTTTACCTTCTACAGTTAAGATACCGTCTTTTACTTCTACAAGAACGTTTTCTTTATTGT
>JALHTX010000107.1 GCA_022866015.1 Thermoplasmatota archaeon | reverse complement strand
TATCATCTTAGTTATCCTCTATTTTAACGAATATTCTACTGCTTTTTTAGCATGTATGCTTGTTGTATCAAACATAGGTATATCAATACCACTACTTTTAATCAAAAGTGGTATTTCTGTACAACCAAGAATTATTCCTTCTGCGCCATTTGATATTAGTTTTTTAATTATTTTTATATAATTTTGTTTTGAAGATTTTTTAATGATGTTAAAGGTTAGTTCCTCACATATAATATAATCTATTGTTTCTTGATCCTGATTGCTTGGAATAATTGTTTCAATGCCATATTTGTCGTTTAAACGCTTTTTATAAAAATCTTCACTCATAGTATATTTAGTACCAAGTAGACCAACTTTTTTTAGGTTTTTTTCTTTTATTTTTTCACCTGTGGCATCGGCTATGTGAATAAAAGGTATATTTATGCTATTTTCAACTTCATCTGCTATTTTATGAATAGTATTTGCGCAGATAATAATAAGTTGTGCACCTGCTTTTTCTAATGTTTTTGCAGCATAAATAAATGATTTTGCAATTTCATTCCAATTGTCATAGTTCTTAATAATTGTTTCTTCATAATCAACTGAGTATAAAATACAACTAGCTGAATGCTTACCACCAAGTTTTTCATTAACAGTTTCATTAATAATTCTGTAGTATTCTAGTGTTGATATCCAGGTTGTTCCACCTATAAGACCGATTATTTTCATATCATAATCCATTAACTGAATAAATCTGTTGTTAGATATCTGTCCCCACGATCGGCGAAAATCACAACAATCACACCACTATTAGTTTTTTTTGCAGTCTCTACTGCTGCAAGCATTGCAGCACCACTACTCATACCAGCAAAAATACCTTCTTTTCTAGCAAGCTCCCTAGTCATCTTAAAGGCATCTTCTGAATCGACCATAACCTCAATATCAATCATAGATGGATCATAAATAGCAGGTACAATTGCTTCCTCCATATTTTTAAGCCCTTGTATATAATGGCCTTTTACTGGATGAGCACATACAATTTTTACATTAGGGTTATATTCCTTTAGATATTTTCCTACACCCATAATTGTTCCCGATGTACCGATTGCACTAACAAAAAAATCAATTTTTCCACTGATTTGATCAAGAATTTCACGAGCAGTCGTTTCATAATGAGCCATTTTATTGTAATGATTTGTAAATTGATCTGTACAAAAATATTTATCAGGATATTTTTCCCGAAGTTCTTTGACTTTCAAAATAGCGCCATCAGTACCTTTATCTGCAGTAGTTAAAATCACATTTCCACCAAAAGCTTTAATCATTTTTCTGCGTTCTATAGAGACTGCTTCACTCATAACAATTTCAACATTGTACCCTTTTGCAACACCAATCATTGCAAGAGAAATGCCCGTGTTACCAGATGTTGCCTCAATAATTGTTTTACCTTTTACTAGTTCGCCTTCTGATTCTGCTTGTTCAATCATTTTAAGAGCAATTCTATCTTTAATACTACCCCCAGGGTTGTTACCCTCAAGTTTAGCATAAATAATCGTATGAGGATTAGGATTAAGCTTGTTTATTCTAACCATCGGAGTGTTCCCAATTAAATCAATAACTGTTTTTCCAATATTCTTATTAGAAATCATATTTTTCACACCAAATTTATTTGTAGGGAATAAGACAAATGAACTTCAATGTTTCCTTTCCGGTATTTATAAACTGATGCCATTCCATGGGCTTAACAAAGAAAACATCACCTTCCTTAAAAGGCTCCTCGTGTTTTTTACTACGAGCAACACCTTCACCTTGCAGTATAAATACTTCATGCTCCCAGTCGTGTTGATGTAAAGGACTATATCCACCAGGCTTAACTTCAAAAAGTCCCATAGCAAAGATTTCAGCACCATCTTTTTTTGATATAAGCCAACGAACCTTTAAGTCTTTAATTCCTTCTTCAGCAGGTAGTTCTAACTCGACATCAGAATAATGTACATGTTTCATTAAAAATCTCCTTTTTAGATTTACATTATTTTACATATATCTACCATATCAATAAATGTCTTTTTAAAAATAGAAAAACATACAACTAAACTTATCATACTCTAGAATATACCCTTATTCTAATATGAAACTAATATCGTGGAATGTAAACGGAATACGCGCAGCAGACAAAAAAGGTTTTTTTACTTTCTTTCAAAAAGAGAAACCAGACATTTTATGTTTACAAGAAATAAAAGCAACATCAGATCAATTACCACCACATCTTAAAAATACTCCAGGCTATAATATATTTATCAATCCTGCAGAAAGAAAAGGATACAGTGGTGTTGCAACTTATGCAAAATTCAAACCAATTAATATAAAAAAAGGATTTGGGATAGAAAAATTTGATAGCGAAGGAAGAATTCTTATCATAGAATACCAAGATTTTACTCTTTTTAATATATATTTTCCAAATGGTAAGAAAAACCAGGAGAGGCTGGATCATAAACTAGATTTTTATGATGCATTTCTAGGTTATGCTGACAATCTAAAAGCAGAAGGACAAAACATAGTTGTATGTGGAGACTTTAACACTGCACACAAAGAAATAGATCTAGCTCGACCAAAGGAAAACGAAAAAATATCAGGTTTTTTACCAATAGAACGCGCATGGCTAGATACCTTCTTAGACCATGGTTATATAGATACCTTTAGATATTTTAACAAAAAACCTGAGCAATATAGCTGGTGGGATATGAAAACAAATGCCAGGGAACGAAATGTTGGTTGGAGAATAGATTATTTTTTTGTAAATAAAGAATTTATAAAACATGTTAAAAATGCTTTTCTCATGCAGGGTATTATTGGTTCAGATCACTGTCCAGTGGGAATAGAACTAGAGGTATAAAAAGATGAAAGAATCTCTTGATTTTATTTATAAACAACAAAAAGAACTCTCAGTTATTGGTGGAATTGGTGATCTTCTAGGTTGGGATCAGATGACTTATATGCCACCTAGGGGTGCAGATGACCGCTCTGAACAAACTGCACTTATATCAAAAATGTCACATGAAAAAATTATATCAGATGAATTTTGGAAACATATACAAATTTTATCAGAAAACATAGATGATTTATCAGAAAAAGATAAAATTGTTGTAAAGCGTCTTAAAAAAGATGTTGAAAAATCGAGAAAAGTTCCTTCTGAATTTGTTGAACGTTTTGCAAAAATTACAACACTTGCTTATCAATCATGGGAAAAAGCAAGAACAAAAAATGATTTTAAGATTTTTGCAGTAGACCTTGAAAAAATCATAGAGCTTGAAAAGGAATACTGTGGATACATAAATTTTCCGGGTCCTAGATATGATTGTCTTTTAGACGATTATGAAGAAGGTATGACTGTTGAAAAACTACGCATAGAATTTACATATCTTAAAAAAGGTATCATTGAAATTCTTGATAAAATTAAAAGTAGTAAAATTTTTGAAAAACAACAAGAAATAAAATTTAAATTAAATGAGGAAAAACAAAGATTTCTTTGTAATATTGTTATAGAAAAAATGAAACTTCCAAATGATAGATCAAGGCTTGATGTATCAACACATCCCTTTACTACTGGTATGGGAGATGACGATGTAAGAATTACTACTAGTTACAATAGACCAAATCCCCTTTTTTCGTTTTTTTCAACAATTCATGAAGCTGGGCATGCATTATATGAACTAGGGATGCCAAAAGGCGAATATAAAGATACAGTTATTTCTGATTCGCCTTCTTCTGGTTTGCATGAATCTCAATCACGTTTCTGGGAAAATATGATTGGTAGAAGCAAAGAATTTTGGAAATATTTTTATCCGGTTTTTAAGAAAACAGCACCTGCTCATTTTAAAGATATTACTTTTAATAGTTGGTATAATATTGTAAATCAGGTTCGTCCTTCTCTTATACGTATTGAGGCAGATGAGCTTACTTATTGTTTGCATGTGATTCTTCGTTTTGAAATAGAAATAGGTCTAATGGACGAAAAAATAAGTGTAAATGAACTTTCGCAGATTTGGAATGAAAAGATGGATGAAATGCTTGGCGTTGTACCAAAAAATGATGTGGAGGGTGTATTGCAGGATATGCATTGGAGTGGGGGAGGCATAGGATATTTTCCGACTTATGCTATAGGAACAATATATTCTGCGCAAATTTTTAGAAAAATTTCACAGGATAACAAGAATTTATTATCTGAAATTAGAAATGCAGAATTTGAAAACATACTTGATTGGTTAAGGAAAAATATCCATGAATATGGTTGTTTAATGGATGCTGATGATATAATTAAAAAAGCATGTGGGCAAGGACTTAATTCAAAAGTTTTTGTAGATTATTTGAAAGATAAATATTATGAGATTTATCAGATATAATTGTTAAATTAGGAGTTCAAATCTCTTCCGCAGGGGTTAAAAATTACTGATGAAAAGTTTAATGCAAGTGTTTAAATTACTTTTCAATTAGGATTATTTAATTGGAAATATTTATTAAATCACTGTATCTTATCACGTTGGTTTAAAAATGAACGATGAAACAATTTTTATTAAAAGTGGGGATCAAAAAAGTGAGATCATTAAACCGGGTAGAATATATCGACTAAAAATAAAATCAGAAAAAACAGAAGCTATTGTCGCAGAACTTGAACCAAAAGTAGAATCACGATGGTATCAACATGCAGGGGAGGAGATCCATCTTGTTCTTGAAGGAAAAATGGAATATATCGTTGGTGAAAATACATACAAATTAAGTAAAGGAGATATTCTTTGGCATAAATCAAACTTGAAACATCGTGCTAGAAATACGAGCAGTAAAAAAGTGAAATATATCACTATTAGTACGCCGCCTACATTTATGATCAGTGATCTATAAACACATTGAATTAAGTAATGTATCAACAAGTATAATTAATACGAGTTTTTTTAACTATAAATATAACACTTCTTAAAACAATAATAAAAATAATTAACTGATTAAATAAATTTGTTTTTTTAAAAAATTCTTGTTAATTTTTTTTGATACGATTATCTTGAAAAGATCAATATGGATAATTCTTGCCAAGAACCTCAGCAGAAGATAATGCTGCAATTGCACCTTCTGCACAAGCAGTTACAACCTGACGAAGACCTCCAGTAATATCACCTGCAGCATATACACCTTTAACATTTGTTTTTTGCTTTCTATCGATGATGATATATCCTTGCTCATCAAGTTTTATTTTCAACTGTTTTGCTAAATCATTCTGAGGCGCCTCACCAATAGAAACAAATACACCATCAACCTCAAGAACAGATTTCTTGCTATTTACAACATCTATAAGTTGAAGTGATGTTACCGTTTTTTTACCATCAATTTTTTCAACTGTCTTATTTAGAATAATATGAACGTGTTTTTCTCGTGCTTCGTCTTCGTAAATCTTCTCAGCTCGCAGTCGATCCCTGCGATGTATAAGAGTCACTTCTTTGCAACCAATCTGTTTCAAAAAAATTGCTTCCATCACGGCAGTATTTCCACCACCAATTACAGCAACTTTTTTTCCTTTGAAAAAATATCCATCACAGGTAGCACAATATGAAACACCTTTTCCTAGGAATTCTTCCTCACCAGAAATTTCTAATGTTTTATGTTCTGTGCCAGTACAGAGAAGTATTGCACCAACAGCGTATTTTCCTTTTCCTGTTTCAACAGTAAATGTATTGTTAGACCGTTCTATTTTTTTCACTTCTTCATGTAAATGAAAAGTAACATATTTACTAGCATGCTGTTTCATTTTCTCCATGAGTTCCATGCCAGATATCGATTCAAACCCTGCATAATTTTCAATTTTTGGAGAAAGTACTGCACGTCCTCCACCGTCACCTCTATCAAAAATAGCAGCTTTTATACCAGCTCTTATCGCGTAAATTCCTGCAGAATATCCCGCAGGTCCAGCGCCTATTATTCCAAGTTCATAGTTCATAACAATTACCCAAAAACACCTTATGTATATTTAGTTTTTATTTATCAAAAGTAGTTTTGATTATGTCTTTTACAATTTTAAATCCATCAATTGACTGTAGTTCGACCAAAAAAACTACACACCTCTTGCACTACAATGCCCAAAGAATGGTTTGATTTCTTCAATTATATCTAATATCTCTTGTTTTTCGTAAGGTTTAATATACTGCAATTCCCTAGATAAAACAGGCATTTCATTTTTAAACTGCTGCAGATAATATTTCTTTGAACCTTTTAGCCATTTACCAATTTCTAAAATATCTTCTTTTGTTAAATATTTTGGAACAAAAGTTGTTTTAAACTCATAATCAACTTTAGAATTTTGTAAAATATCAATTGTTTTTTGAATTTTTTTAATATCTATTTTTGTTCCAGCTAATTTTTCATATTTATCCTTTGGTGCTTTTATATCAACTGCAACATAATCTACTAATTTTTTATCAATTAATTCTTTTAATTTATCTGGAAAACTCCCATTTGTATCAATTTTTATTAAAAGATTTAGTTTCTTTATTTTCTTACAAAAAAAATCTAAATCCTTTTGTAAAAAAGGCTCACCACCAGATATTACTAAGGCTTCAACTATTCCTTTTCTATTCTTGAGATGATCAAATATTTGTTCTTCAGAAATTATTTGAGCAGTACCATTTACTAGTTCGGTATTATAACAAAAAGGACAGTTGAAATTACAGCCAACGGTCCAAACAATTGAACTAATCATATCTGGGTAATCAAGTAGCGATGTTTTTTGAAAACCACCAATTTTCATATTTTAGCCATTATTCTTTTTCTTTGATTTCAAATACTTTACGATCACTAAACTCTTGTTGTTTACCACGGTTCCACTGGCTAACAGGACGAAGATAACCAACAACGCGTGAATAAACTTCACATTTAGTCCTTTTTTCTTCAAGATCTTTATCCATTTTTAATTACCTCCTAGCAATTATTTTTTTATAACCTATTTCTTCATCACATTTTGGACAATACTCATGTTCCCCGGCAATATATCCGTGTTTAGGACATACACTAAACGTAGGTGTAATAGTATAATAAGGTAAATGATAATTCTCAGCGACTTTTCGAACTAACTTTTTTACAGCGCTAGACGTGGGCTCCTCTCCAAGGAACATGTGTAGTACAGTACCACCTGTGTATTTTGACTGCAAAGAATCTTGTAAATCAAGTGCTTCAAAAACATCATTTGTAAAACCAACTGGTAACTGCGTCGAGTTTGTATAATAAGGTTCCACGTTTTCTCTTCTTCCACCGTTGTATTTATCTTGATTATAAATTCTGATATCAGGATATTGAGCTTTGTCAATCCTTGGTAGACGATAACTTGTTCCTTCACCAGGTGTCGCTTCAAGGTTAAAAATATTGCCTGTTACTTGCTGGTAATCAAGCATCTTATCACGCATATGATCCAAAACTTTCTCAGCAAATGCTTTACCTTCTTTATCACCAATACTTTTATTCATAAAATTAAGCAAAGCATCATTCATACCAATCAAACCAATTGTGGAAAAATGATTTTTCCAATATTCATGAAAGGTATTTTTCACATCTGATAGATAGAAACGCGAATATGGATGTAAACCACTAAATGTCAAGTTTTCAATAAGCTCTCTCTTAATTTCAAGGCTTTGTTTTGCCAATTCCATAAGATCATCTAGTTTTTTAAAAAAGTCATTATCATCTTTTGCAAGATAACCAATCTGGGGCATGTTAATAGTAACAACACCAATGCTTCCTGTTTTTGGGTTTGCACCAAATAAACCACCACCACGTTTCTTTAATTCTCTATTGTCCAACCTAAGTCTGCAACACATACTTCTTGCATCATCTGGATTCATATCGCTATTAATAAAATTTGAAAAATAAGGAACTCCGTATTTTGCAGTCATATCCCATATAGGATCAAGTCCTGCATTGTCCCAGTGGAAATCTTTTGTAATGTTATAGGTAGGAATTGGAAAGGTAAATGGCCTACCTTTTGCATCTCCTTCATGCATGACTTCTGCAAAGGCATGATTGATCATATCCATTTCATTTGTAAAATCACTGTAGTTATCATTTTTTAATTCACCACCTATAATAACTGGTTCATCTGACATATAGGTAGGGACTGAGAGATCCATTGTTATATTCGAAAATGGCGATTGGAAACCCACTCGTGTAGGAACATTCATGTTGAATAGGAATTTTTGCATTTCTTGTTTAACATCTTTGTAGTTTAATCCATCATATTTTATGAATGGTGCCAGAAGACTATCAAAGTTTGATAGTGCTTGTGCTCCTGCAGCCTCGCCTTGAAGGGTGTACAAATAGTTTACAATTTGCATCAATGCAGTTCCAAAGTGTTTTGCAGGTTTACTTTCTATTTTTCCGGATACTCCTCTGAATCCTAGTAGTAATATGTCTTTAAGGTCCCATCCAACACAGTAAGCTCCGAGTGTGCCAAGATCATGAAGATGGTATGATCCTTTTTTGTGTGCATCTCCTATTTCTGGCGGATAAATCTTGTTTAGCCAATAATGACTGATAATGTTTTCTGTGGCATACACGTTTAGACCTTGTAATGAATAAGCCATGTTGCTATTTTCTTGTACTTTCCAATCCATCATACTTAGGTAGTCATCTACTACATCTATGTCTTTTAGTAATCCTGCGATTTCTCTCATGTCTTGATGCTGCTTTCTGTAGAGTATGTATGCTTTTCCGGTTCTTGCATGTCCTTCTTCAATGAGTGTTTTTTCAACAATATCTTGTACTTGTTCAACTGTTGGTATTTCACCTTTTGGTAGTTCTTTTTCAAGTCTTTGTATTACTATGTCAGTTAGTTCTATTGATTTTTTGTAATCTTTACCACCTACCGCTTGTGCTGCTTTCCAGATTGCATTTGTTATTTTTAAAGGGTTGAAATCTACTATTTTTCCGTCTCTTTTCCTTATTTTTCTGATCATGTTTTTTCTCTCCTCAATTTTATTTTGTTAGGTTTTTAATCTCTTCTTCAAAAGAAGAAACATCTGTAAAGCTACGGTAGACTGATGCAAATCGTATGTATGCAACATGATCTAGTTCTTTTAGTGAATCCATTACATATTCGCCTATATCTTTGCTGTTGATTTCTTCAGATCCGTTTCTTCTAATTTTTTCTTCTATTTTATCAAGTATTTCTTCTACTTGTGAGTGGTTTACCGGTCTTTTTTCAATGGCTTTTAGTATACCATTTTTGATTTTGTTTCTATCAAATTTTTCTCTACGTCCATCTTTTTTAACAACATATAATGGTTGCATTTCGACATATTCATATGTCGTGAATCTTTTGCCGCAATCTAGACATTCTCGACGACGTCTAATCGTAAATACCCCTGTGTCACGGGAATCCGTGACTTTGGTCTCGATATGATGGCAATATGGACACTTCATTCTATACTCCCCTGACAACAATAATATACAACACATTGTAGTTTATATATCCCAACCTACATTATATAGTATGATTGAATGGTATATAAAAGTTTGCATTTTACAAAAAATAAAAACAAAATTATAAAGATACTACCTCTAAATTTTTAACTGAAATAGTAAGTAATCTTTTAATATTTATCTTTTTTTCTTCACTCAAAATTTTATCAATTTTAGCCATAGTGGAAGGCTTATATGGAACCGCGCTACAGCCACTAGAAGGTTTAATAGAAAGTTCATAAGTTCCAATTTCCTTTGCAATTTTTATAATCTCCTCTTTATCAAAACCAATCAAAGGACGCAAAATAGGAATTTTTACTGCCTCCTCAATTGTTTTAATATTCTGAAGAGTTTGAGATGCAACTTGGCCAAGATTATCACCTGTTACTATTGCATCTGCATCATATAATTCTACGATTTTTTCAGCATATCTAAGCATCATCCGTTTACAGAAAACACAGGTAAACTTATCATCACAATTTTTTTTGTATTCTAAAAGATTGCTCCCATGATCTAAAATAATTACTATTACTGGACAGCTTATTTTTTTAGAAAGATATTTTGCTAACTCTAAAAACTTATCCCTTTCATTAGAATCAGAAAAAGGCATTATATCAGCATGAACAAATATTAATTCATCTACCTTTTTTGAAATTAAAAAAGTTGCAACCGGCGAATCGATACCACTTGAGAGAAGACTTACTATTTTCATGATGTTTCCATGCTAATATAGTCTAAATAGTCTTTAAGCCCACCTATAACTGGTAAAACAATGATATCTGGTATATCATATTTATGAAGTTGTTTAATTCGCTGTATTGTTTTTTTAACGTTTTGATCAACTGTTTTTGCAATTAAAATTATTTCATTTGAATTTTCAATTTTTCCGTTCCAACGATAAACAGACTCAATATTTGGTATGATATTTACACATGCTACAAGTTGCTCTTCGGTAAGGGTTTGCGCTATTCTTCGTGCAGTATTAATGTCATCAATTGTTGTATATATTGCGACTACCATTCTAAACCTCTAAACTTTATTGTTTAATTCTATAAGTAAAATGTATACTCCTTTCATATTATTTTTTTAACAACTTTTTCAAAATCATTCATAAAACAAGAATTCATAAGTTTATCAGGAAAACCAATTGAACATTCAAGATCTAAATCATAAGAAATACTACCAAGATAATTGAAATCTTTTCCTTTTGCATAATCTTGAATTAACGTTATATCATTAATTTTCATATTCTCAACAATACCTAAAACAGGAAGTTTTAGTTCTTTTAAAATATTTAAAAGTTTATCAACTGCACCAAGAGCAACCTTGGAAGGAGTACTTACGACAACAAACTCAGATTTTTTAATAAGATGAATAACATCAAGTGTTTCATCGCCAATACCTGGTGGCATATCAATAATAAGATAATCTAATTCTCCCCATAAAGTAATAGCAAGAAGCTCTAAGATTACATTTGTTATATCTGTTCCACGAAGAGGTGCAGGTTTATCCTGTGAAAAATAAACAATACTCATAAATTTAATACCAGAAAATTTATGTGGAATAATCCCTTTTTCTTCTTTAGGAAAACTAAAATCATTTATCCCAAGTATTATATGAGAAGAAGGACCACATATATCTAAATCAAGAAGACCTACTTTGTATCCTTTTTTTGAAAGAATCAATGCAAAACTAGTTGCAACAAGACTTTTACCAACACCACCTTTGCCACTTGCAATTGAAATAATGCGTTTTATTTTGTCAAGTCTTTTATCGATTACACTAGTTCTAACTTCCATCTTAATCGATTTCTCCCCATCTGTCTAGAAATACTTTTGCAGTTTTCCTAGTTTTCTGACTTTTACTATCAAGTTGTTTTTTGACAAAATCAATAATTGCCTCTTTATTTTCAGTATGTTCAAAAAACTCTGAGAATGATTCAATAACTGCTGATTTAACAAGCTCTATTTGTTTACCAAGATGAATTTTTTCAATATTAAGTAATAAATCAATTATTTTTCCTTCAAGATATGGCTTGGAATTAATGATTTTGCCAGATGATTTAACAACATAGATTGGTACAATAGTTTTTTTACTTTTAAGATTCCCAAAAAAATCATCAAAAACATTTTCAAACCTATTTTCTGAATCAACAGATATTAAATTCGCAATAATTAAAACAGCACACATCTTATGATAGTTATTATTACTTTTGAGATGATTTATAAAAAAATCCCAATGTGGATACAACAAATTAGGTTTCTTCTCAGAAACTACATATAAAACCTTAAAACAATTATAACGATAAGTTTCATTTTTAGATAGGAGACCTTTTAAATATTGATTTATTAAATCAGGTTTTTCATATATTTTTTTTACATAGACATCTAGATTAATATTTTTATTTTCAAGACCTGATAACATTATTTTTCTCCTTTGATTTGTGTAATAGATACCCCACGACCTGTCGTTATTTCAAAATCAGGGCTACCACATTTAGGGCAACGCGTGTGAACAAAAACGGTCTCAGGAATAAAATGTATTGATTCCGAGTCATCTTCATCGATTTTCTTCTTTATTTCATTAAAAGACCAGCTGTTTTCACAGTTTTTACATTTAAGCTTACTTTTTTCTGTTTTGATTATAATTTTTACATTTTTAAGAATTCGGCCTTGTTCTTTTATTATTTCATCTAATGCAAATTTAAAAATATTTTTTTCAATCTGTTGAAGTTCCCCTAGTGCTATTGTTATTTCTGTAATTTTTTTTATTTTTTCTTTTTTAGATTCTTCAACTGCTGCAGTTAAAATTGATTCAGCTAGTGCCCATTCATGCATACTAAAAAATGGTTAAAAGAAAGTCTTGTTTAAAGCTTACTGCAGAAAAACTAAAAAACTATAGCTAAATACATCGTTTTATGAAATATAATAAAAAAGAGTTGCTTAAAGATAAAGTAGAACATATTGACATTAAAAAATTCAATGCAATACCATTAATCGAAAGTTTTGACAAGATGGCTTTTCAATCACGTAATCTTGCAAGAGCCTGTACGATATATGATACAATGATAAAGGATAATGATTGTACTGTTTTTCTTTGTCTTGCAGGATCACTTGTTTCTGCTGGACTTAAAAAAGTAATAGTTGATCTTGTAAAAAACAACATGGTGGACGCAATAGTTTCAACTGGTGCAATTGTTGTCGACCAGGATTTCTTTGAAGGTCTTGGATTCTACCATTATAGAGGTTTTGTGAATGCTGATGATAACCAACTTAGAGAACTTATGATCGATAGAATCTATGATACATTCATTGATGAAGAAGACTTGCGTGTCTGTGATATGGCAACAAAAAAAATTGCTGATTATATGAGACCTGGGGCATATAGCTCTCGTCAGTTTATATGCAACATGGGGGAATACCTAGATAAAAATGGTAAACAAGAATCATTTGTACATGAAGCATACAAAAAACAAGTTCCAATATTTTGCCCAGCCTTTTCAGATAGTAGCGCTGGTTTTGGACTTATATTTCATCAAACCGAAAAAAAAGAAAAAAGTATTTCAATTGATTCTGTAAAAGATTTCAGAGAACTCACGCAGATAAAAGTTAAATCAAAAGATTCAGGGCTAATAATGATAGGTGGAGGAGTACCAAAAAACTTTGTACAAGATACAGTTGTTGCAGCAGATATACTTGGTGTAAATGCACCTATGCATAAATATGCAATTCAACTTACTGTTGCAGATGAACGTGATGGGGCACTTTCAGGTTCAACTCTGAAAGAGGCAAGCTCTTGGGGAAAAGTTGATGTTGGCTTGGAGCAGATGGTTTATGGTGAGGCAACAATAACATTACCACTTCTTGCAAGCTATGCGTATCATAAAGGAAACTGGAAAAATAGAAAAGAAAAGAAATTAAACAAAATTTTTTAAAAAAACTTTTTTTATTAAATGCAAATTTTTAATAGATTATTTTATATTAACATACTTGTTTTGATTTAGAGGAGTAGCTAATTATGGAGAGTTGGAAAAACTCAATATTATTGGAGTCAGTCTTAAAAGCATTACATACTGTTACTAGTCGTCGAACTAGTATTCTTTTGGCTAATGAAACAATAGGATCGTCAATTAAAACATTGGAAAAAAAATACGATTTTTTAAAATATGTGGATATAGGTGGAACAAAAAAAAATTCACAAAGTGATTTTAAAGTTAGTGTTTCACCAGAAATAAATACAGTAAGTCCTGAACGAATTGGTAAAGCAATAGAAGCAATTATTCGTATGGTTTACAATGATGTTGGAAACGAGGCAGGATTATATTTTATAACAGAACTCAAAGAACATATTGGTGAGCAGATTACTAGAATGATTAATAAATTAGATGTTGACCTTGACCAAGTTCAACTCGAGCAACATTATGCTTTTCGCAGGCAGGAACGCAAAAAACAAATTCAAAAAATGGATAGTACTGGAAGGCTTGATAGTAAACAACCAGATAATTTACTTAGTTATACTTGGGATAGTGTTTCATCTTGGCGTTATGATTCAGGAAATAAATATTGTACACTTTACGATAATGAAGGAAAGGTTATTGACAGATTAAATTTAGAGCGAATTATCCAGAATCATGTCGAAAAACTCTCAGGATATATAGATATTGATCCACACGAAATCGAACGAGAAATGCAACTCTATGAAAAAGAATACAAACTATTGAAAATGATGCTTGAACGTGACATGGATACAGAAACTGCACAACACATGCTAAATATATCTCGCAATGAACTCAATAATATGATAAAAAAACTAGCAGAAATGGAGATGCTACAGTTTGTAAGCTTTGATACCATTGAAATTACTGAGACAGGCATCGACTTTATTAATAAAAAAGATAAAGAAAAATAATGCAAAAGCAGGAACAATTAAATATTTAATATTTTTTAATATATTTCTAAAATGTCAAATTCTTATAATAAATTGGAGAAATTACATCAAAATCTTAAAGAAATGAAGAAAGTTGCTGTTGCTTTTTCAGGAGGTGTAGATAGTACATTTTTAGCAAAAATTGCTTATGATGCTTTAGGTAAAAACGCAATTACAATTACAGCAGCTTCCGCAACACATCCTCAATGGGAGTTGCAACAAGCAAAGAAACTTGCGGCAAAAATCGGCATAAAACATATGCTGATTAATTCAAATGAAACAGATATTAAAAATTTTTCTCAAAATAATAAAGATAGATGTTATTATTGTAAAAAAGAGTTATTCACAAAAATAAAACAGATAGCTACAAAAAATGATATAACATATGTTCTTGATGGATCTACAATTGATGATACTTATGATTATCGTCCAGGTTTAAAAGCACTAAAAGAACTAGGAATAATTAACCCTTTAAAGGATATCGGTTTTACTAAACAGGAAATCAGAAATTTATCAAAAAAGATAGGGCTTGAAACATGGGATAACCCATCTTTTGCATGTCTCGCATCAAGATTTCCCTATGGAATAAAAATAACCAAAAATAGATTAAATTCTATCGAAAAAGCAGAAGATTTCATACGTTCTCTTGGAATAAAACAATTTCGCGTACGCTTTCATAACGATATTGCAAGAATAGAAGTTAAAAAAGACGATTTCTTGCATATTTTAGAAAACTCAGATACAATTGTTAAACATTTGAAAAAATTGGGATTCACTTATATCACTCTTGACATCGAAGGATTTAGAAGCGGAAGTTTGAATGAGGTACTAAACTTGTCACATATCACAAGTTAAATAGTTTTTCGGAGATGTTTTATGAAGAAAATGCTAATAGATTATAAAAATGGAAAAATCAGTCTCAAGGAAATTTTAGAAAAAATTAAAAAACTACCATATGAAGATCTTGGTTTTGCAAAAATCGATACACATAGAAAACTTAGAAAAGGTTTTCCTGAAACAATTTTTTGTCAAGGAAAAACAATAGCACAGATACTTACAATTATTGAAAATATGAACAAAGAGAATCATAATATTCTTGCAACAAAAGCAAATGAAAAAATCTTTGAAGCTGTGAAAAAAAAGTTTCCACAATCAGAATATAACAATGAAGCTAGGATGATAATTATAAGAAAAGAAACGATAAAACTTAAAAAAGGAAAAATACTAATTATCACAGCTGGAACATCTGATATTCCGGTAGCTGAAGAAGCAGTAGTCACAGCAGAGCTTATGGGAAATAAGGTTGAGAAGGTATATGATGTTGGTGTTGCAGGTTTACATAGATTATTTGATATAAAAGAAAAAATTTTTAATGCAAATGTTATAATTGTAATTGCTGGTATGGAAGGAGCACTTGCTAGTATCGTAGGTGGGTTAACATCAAAACCAGTGATTGCTGTTCCAACAAGTGTTGGTTATGGGGCAAGTTTTAAGG
>JALHTX010000106.1 GCA_022866015.1 Thermoplasmatota archaeon | reverse complement strand
ATATGCACGTAGTTCTTTTCGTAAATCTCGCGCTAAATCTGGTATTTTTCCAGTATAACCATGACAATCTAAACAACATAACCCACAATAAGTGATTAGTGATTCCTTGTTTTGCATAATTTTTTGTTAACTAGATTTGATATAAATAACTTTATGAAAGGGGGAGTGATTTGAAAATAGGATTACCGGTTTGATAATGATTGACTATCGACGGGCATTAGGACTTAATCCTAAAATTCCTATTCAATATAGTTATTCAATACCTGGTTTTATATTATCATAAGAGTTTTTAACAACTTTGGATATCCTTTTTTTTCTGGTTTCTTTTGTCTTTGCATTTTTTATCCAACCAATATACATATTTCTATAACTATTAGCAAAGTTTTGAAAATTATTCCATGTTGTTTTATTTACTATAAGAGCCTTTTTAAGATCTGAAGGTAGTCGTTCTTTTACTAGATTAGTGTAAGCGGTATCCCAAAACCCTTGTTTTTTTGCTTCTTCTATTTTATCAAACCCTGCATTTGTCATTTTGCCTAAAGAAATCATTTTTTCAGCATTTTTTTTATTGATTTTTGACCATACACTTTTTGATTTACGGGGAGTATATTTTAAGATGAATTTTTCTTCATCGATTTTTTTTAATTTACTATCGATCCATCCAAAACATAGTGCTTCTTCAACAGCATCAAAATGATTCAAACTCTTTTTACCTAATGATTTTTTATAATGTATCAGCCGTACTTCATCAGATATCATATGATTTTTTTCTAACCAAAAACGCCATTCATTTCTATTTTTGAAAAGCAGAGCATTAGCCGATTCTATATCAGTCATTTTAATTATTCACCCGTATAGTATTTTTTGTTTCCTTTATAAGGTGTTTTATTTGTATAAAATCTATGGTGTTTATTATATTAAAAGAGTTTTTAGAGAACGAACATTTTCACCCGCAGAGTCAGAACAACGGAAATACCGCACCGAGCTTGTTTTTGAGGCGAATACATATAATGTTACAATTCATGAACTAAGCGTCACGACTTTATTGGGCTATAAAGTTGGTCTTAGCGAGTGGTATTAGCCTGCATGAGTATTATCTCCCAGTATACTCTCAGCTTAAAACTGAGACCCCCATTTTTTCCCCAATATACATCATATATCTTTATAAACGCTTTTAGCCTTATCTTTATAAAGGGCGGCTCGCTGGACTTCTCATCAGCCGAGAATATGTTGAAAGCTGGCTCCAGCGCTGAAATAAAACTCCCTCAACGAATATTTTTATACAACGAGCTAACAATTTCTTTTTTGATAAAATACAAACATAAATTAATATTTCTTAGGGACTTAATTATTTGAAACATAATGGATGAAAATGTAAATATTTATCACAATTTATTTTGTAATTTAAATAGTATTATATATTAAATTAGCATTTAATGTTATATGGCAAAGAATAGTGTTAAACAAATAGAACAAGATGAAAAAAGGATACTTGATGAACTAAGAAAAAATGCTAATAAAAGCATAAATGATATTGCAGAAACATGTGGTTTTTCAAGACAAAAAGTATGGCGAGTAATAAATAATCTGGAAAAAAACCATACTATCTGGGGATATGCTGCTGTAGTAGATGAAGAAAAAATAAACAAAAAAAGCTACATAATACTTATGAAAAGAACAAACAAACCAATTACACAAGAAATAGCTAATCATATAATAAACAGAGAGTTAGCAGAAAGAGTAAAAAAAATGGGGATAGAGTTCACAAACAGTATATTTACACATGGAAGTTTTGACGGGGTAATATGTTTTAACGCAAATGATATTAGAGACGCAAAATCAGTAGTAGAAATATATAACACATTATATGAAGGATTTGTATCAGAAATACAGCTACTAGAAAAAATGTTTTGTGCAGTAAGTTGTGGGGTAACAAATCCTGATATCAAAAAATTTGGTGATTTCTTAAATATATAAACTCATTATCTTTAGCATTTTACTATATTATTTTAAACTTTACTACTTTCACAGAAATTAAGAAAAAAATATGTGAAGATAATTTATTTTTTAAAAAAAAATTATATTAGCGAGGAAAATATTTTTATTCATATTATCTTTTAATGGTACTTATTTATTATGAGGTAAGAATTATGAAAGAAGGATATATTCAACTTAAAATATCTGAGTTAAATGATAAATGCAATAAAATTGATCAGATGTTTAATTTTGAGAAATCAAAAATTGAATTACTAGAGGAAAGAGTAGGTGGTTTAAAGGAACTTATTAAAAAACTTAAAGATTTAGAAACCTTTAAAGAAAATATTTTAAAAGAGGTACAAAAAGAAAATCAAAATATTATATCTAAAGAGATAAAAAATATTTCTGATAAAATACCTAAATCTGCAGGAGAAATAATAGAAAATAAAACTAAGGAAATTAATGTTTTCTTGGAAAAAATGAAAAACTATGAAGAAGAAAAAATAAAACAAGAAAAATTAATCAATAATTTAAATGAAAAAATCAATTATTTATCTAAGCATAACGAGTATCTTATGATGAAACTGGTAAACAAGGCTGTTTTATCTGATAGAGAAGTAAATGAATTGGATCAAAGATCTGCTAAAAAATAAAAAAAGAGTCATAATCATTCTTTTTTTAAAATATTTTTAATATTAAATCAGAATCTTATGATCTGGATACTATACTTAGCTGATTACCTTTATTTATTATATTATTTTTTCTAAAATCTGCAGATATCTTTTTTTTCTTTCAACCATTGTTCTTTTGTTTTATAATCTGGCATTACTTTTTCAACCAAAGTCCAATATCTTTCTGAATGATTATGTTCAAGGAGATGAGCTAATTCATGGATGCATACATATTCAAGCACGTCATCAGGTGCAAATAATAGTCTTGTAGAAATATTGATATTATTTGCATGTGAACAACTACCCCAGTTTGACTTGTTATATTTAAAATATATTTTTCCTATTTTCTGATTAAAATGTTGTTTGTTTAGTTCTTCGATTTTTCGTTGAAGTATAGGTAGTCGTTTTTTTGCAATACATCTACTGATTAATGATGAGATGTGCTTGTTCTGTTGTTTTTTTGTTAGATGGTTTGATATAGACAGATGGATGGTTTGTCCTTGTAATTTTGCAGAGATGTTCTTTTTTTCTTTGAATTCTATTCTAAGGTTATATTCCTCGTCACCAACTAATATTTTTTCTCCGTCGTTGTATTCTTTTTGTGTTTCTGGTTTGAAGCATTCTGGGTTGTTTAGTATTTTTTTCTTTGCCCAATATTTCATTGATTGTATACGTTGTGTTTTTTCTTTTTGACTTAAAAAATATGGTATTCTTATGTTTATATTTGTTCGCCGTATTGAAACACTTGAGTTTTTTCTTTTCTCAAAATGAATTTTTACTTGATATTGTATTCCATTTATATCTATGGTTTGAGTTATCATAAGTCTTCACAGAGATCTGTTGTGGTAAATGATTTAAAATTTATACTAAATTATCACCTGGTATATAGCAGGATGAACAAAAAATGATTTATAAAAACTATTAAAAAAAGGGAAAAAAAAATTTTATTCTATATTTACGTGGTATCCTTCGCCTTGTTTCTTTTTTTCTTTTCTTTTGATTACTATGTCTAATATTCCATTTTTGTAGGTTGCTGTAGTTGTCTTTGGTAAAACGTCACATGGTAGAGCTAGATTCTTATGGTATTTTCTATTTGGTGTATCTACTTTTATTTCTAGGTTATCTCTTGTTATATCTAAATTAATATCATCTCTTTCAACACCAGGTATTTCTACTGTTATTGCAACATCTTCGTCTCCTTCGATTATATCTGTTAAAGGTTCTCTTTCTTCACTTATTACTGCTTCTCCTGTTGGTAACTGCTTTGGTTTGTTTCCAAAGTCTTCTATTATTGGTTTACCATCCGGACCTATATGTATTTTAAAGCCATGTACTACTGATTTTCCTGGTTGTGCGTTTGTAAACATTTTCATCATTTCTTCAGTCATTCGTCTGACATCGTCCATTATTCTTTCATCATTAAATATGTCGTTTATAAAATCATCATCAAAGCCGAATGCGTCAAATGGGTATCTTCGTCTTCGTTTTCTATCTCTGTTTTCATCATCTTCATCCATAATTTTTTTATACCTCCCTAAGTAGGTTTTTTTGTAGCTTTATGTTGTATAATATCTTGTATTTAATATTTTCCCATTATTAACTTTTAATTTCATCTTTTAATTCTTCTAATAGTCTTTTTGCGTTACGTGATAAGTTCTTTGGTGTTTGTATATGTATTTCTACATATAAATCTCCAGTATTTCTTCTATTCAGGCTTGGCATTCCTGCGTTTTTAATCTTAAATATCTCCCCGTTTTGAGTTCCTTCAGGTATTCTTAGTGTTTCTTGTTTTCCTGAGAGTATTTCCACATTTATTCTTGTTCCTAGTGTTGCATCTACAAAGTTTATGTTTTCGATTATGAGTAAATCATTTTCTCGTCTTTTGAAACGTGGGTGTTTTTTTACATGTATTACTATGTATAAGTCTCCTATGCCACCTGTTGCTGCTTCTCCTTCCCTTGCTAGTCTTAGTTGGGATCCATCATTTACACCTGATGGGATTTTTAGTTCTATACTGCGTGTTTTTTGAACTAGTCCTCTTCCTCTGCATTCTGGGCATGGTGTCTCTAATATTGTTCCTTGTCCTTGGCAACGGTTACACGTTGATACTTGTGTAAACATTCCAAAAGCAGTACGCCTGGTTTGTCTGAGCTGACCAGAGCCTTTACATTGCGGACATGTTTTTTTGCTTGTCCCTGGTTTTGCTCCAGTTCCATTACAGTTGTCGCATGTTTCTGTTCTTGGTACTCGTATTGTTGTTTCAACTCCTTTGTATGCTTGCTCTAGACTTATTTCTATGTCGTATCTTAAATCTGAACCACGTATATTTGTATATGTGGAACCTCTACGGTTAAAACCTCCCATTCCCTGTCCAAAAAACCTTTCAAATATATCATTTATGTTAAAATCAAAGCCCTTGCCACTGAATATATCTCCAAAGTCTGCGCCTCGGAATATGTCTTCTTGGCTATATTGCTCGTCTATTCCAGAATGCCCATACGAATCATATAATTGTCTTTTTTCATCATCATGTAGTACTGCATATGCTTCAGAGATTTCTT